>RFFY01000609.1 GCA_003697065.1 Actinomyces sp.
CCCCGTGAGCGCTCCGACGGGCGCGGTGGCCGCCCCCGCCCCCGCCGCCCCCGGGACGGGGACGGTTCCGCGACCCACCTGGCGCGACCGGCGGGCCGCCCGCAAGCTTCGTGCCCGGCGGGTACGTCGCCTCGTCCGCCACGTCGAACCCTGGTCGGTCCTCAAGATCTCCCTCGTCTTCTACTTCTGCCTGTGGGGGATCCTGCTCATCGCCGGCGTCCTGCTGTGGAGTGTCGCCGTCAGCTCGGGGATGATCGACAACCTCGAGTCCTTCATCCGGGAGCTGTTCGCCCTGAAGAGCTTCGAGTTCGACGCCGACCTCATCTTCCGGGCCGCCGCCATGGGCGGTCTCATCCTGGTGGTGGCCGCCTCCGGCTTCACCGTCCTCATGGCCGTGTTGTTCAACCTCATCAGCGACGTGACCGGCGGCATCAGGATCACCGTCGTCGAAGAGGAGACCGCCCGTCCCCGTCCCCGGCGCACCCGGGTGCGGGCCGGCGCGGCGGTGCCGCCCTGGACCGCCGGTGGTGTCCCCGTCGATCCCCGTCTCGCGGGCGCGGCGCCCCCTGGCGCCGTCGGTGTCGCGCCGGTGCCCACCGGCCCGGTCGGGCCGCCCCCGGCGGTGCCGGCGGCGGCCGACGAGGAGGCCTTGTGGGCCGGATCCGAAGGGGTCGCGAGCGAACCCGACCCGGCCCCCGGTGCCGGTGCGTCGGAGGTGGCGTCGGCTCCGACCGACCGGTAGCCTTCCTGCCTCGGCGGGGCTATAGCTCAGTTGGTTAGAGCGCACCCCTGATAAGGGTGAGGTCGCTGGTTCGACTCCAGCTAGCCCCACGTCGACCGACCCCCGGCCGGGGGACAGCCCCGATCAGCGGGAGGCCGTGTGGCCAGCGGACTCGTCAGCTTCATCCGTCGGGCTCTGGTCGCACTCGGTGTGGGTGCGGCCGTGGCGGCCGCCCTGCGCATCCGGGGAACCGGTGGCGTGCCGCCTCAGACCGGCGGGTGGCGCGAGATCCGTGACGACGAGCTCGTCTGAGCCGGTGACCACCACCGCCGGCGCCGTCGAGGCCCTCGTCGTCGGCGTGGGCGCCACCGGCGCCCGGGTCGCCCGCCATCTCCTCGCCGACGACCGCGTGGCGGGAGTCGAGGTCCGCGACGGCGATCCCGAGCGGGCCCAGCGCATCGCCCGTTCCTTGGGCGACGGCGCCCGGGTCGGTGGCGGCCGACGCATCGACGACGAGGTCGGTCTGGTTGTCGCGGCGGGGCCCGCCGGGTCCCAGCTGGCCGTCGCCCGCGAGGCCATCCACGCCGGGCGGCCCGTCGTCACGACCAGCGACGATCTCGACGAAGCCCGCCGTCTCCTCCTGCTCGACCAGGAGGCCCGCTACACCGGCGTGCCCCTGGTGGTGGGGGCGGGGTTCATGCCCGGGTTCACGTGCCTGCTGGCCCGCCACGGGGCCCGGGAGTTCGACACGGTCGAGGAGATCCACGTGGCCAAGCTCGGCACCGGGGGCCCGGCCTGCGCCCGCCGCCACCACCGGGCCCTGCGATCCACGGCGCTGGACTGGCGCGACGGGCGGTGGGTCCGCCGGCCGGGCGGATCCGGCCGGGAGCTGGTGTGGTTCCCCGAACCGGTGGGGGGCCGCGACTGCTACCGGGCCGAGTTGCCCGACGCCGCCCTCCTCGTCCCCGAGTTTCCGGGCGTGGACCGGGTGACGGCACGCCTGGCCGCGACCCGGCGCGATCGGCTCACCTCGCCTCTGCCCATGCTGTGGCGTCCCCATCCCGAAGGCGGTGTGGGCGCCGTCCGCGTCGAGCTCCGGGGCCGGATCGGCGGCGAGGAAGCGGTCCGGATCTATGGGGCCGTCGCCCGCCCGGCGGTGGCGGCGGGGGCGGTAGCGGCCGCCGCGGCGGTGGCGGCGCTGGCGGGCGAACTGGCGGAGGGTGCCCACGGCCTGGCGGCGGCCCCCGAGCCCGGGCGTCTCCTGAGGCGCCTGGCGGCCCGGGGTCTGCGCCCCAGCCGCTTCGTGGGCATCGTGGACTGACACCCCAGGCCGGTACCGGCGCCGTCCCGGTTCGTCCGGGGACCGCGGTCCCGACGGGTCGGGTCCGGAGCCCGGTCGGAAGGGGTCATGAGAACCGTCAAGGTCGACGCCGGCGGTGCCGAAGATGTCGTCGAGGACCTGTTCGTGGGTTGATCGACCCATCTGGGTGAAAAATCGCTAAAGGTCGCGCGCCCGCGCGCCGAAACCCTTCTCGCTGGCAGGAGCCCGGGACCATCGACCCGGGCCGAGTGACAAGGGAGAGACCGGGCGATGACCACAGGCGATGTGAAGCGCAGGACCCGCCGGAGCCGGACCCGCCGACCCACCCAGGGCGCAGGGTCCATCGAGCCGGAACTGGCGGAGCTGATCGAGCGCAACCTCCCCCTCGTCAAGCACATCGTCTTCCAGGTCGCCGTCCACTTCCCCCGCCACGTCGACCGCGACGAACTGGCCCGGGCGGGAGCCCTGGGTCTGGTCGAGGCAGCCCGCCGCTACGACGAGGCCCGTGGGGTGCCCTTCGAGCGCTTCGCCGCCCAGCGCATCCGGGGCGCCATCCTCGACGCCGTCCGCGCCGCCGACTGGGCGCCGCGGTCGGTGCGCAACCTCGCCCGCAAGCTGGAGGCGGCCGAACAGCGCCTCGCCACCCAGCTCGGTCGGGTGCCCTCCGCCGACGAGATGGCCGAAGCCCTGGGCATGACCCGCTCCGAGCTGGGTCGCCTCCAGGATCGGATGTTCCGCTCGGTCGTGCTCGCCCTCGAGCACGAAGCGGTCGACGAGGTCGACAAGGACCTGTCCCTGGTCGACGTCCTCGTCGACGAACAGTGTGCCGAACCCAGCGACGAGCTCGAGGCCCGGGAGCTGCACGGCTACCTGCGTGACGCCATCTCCCTGCTCCCCGAGCGCCACCGGATCGTCATCGTCGGCTACTTCCTCGAGGGCCGCACGTCCCAGGAGCTGGCCGACTTCCTCGGGGTGACCGAGTCGCGGGTCTCCCAGCTGCGCTCGGAGTCGCTCATCATGCTCAAGGAGGGCATCGAGGCCCAGTACCGCGGCGACACCCCGGATCCGTGCGAGGTCACGGGTCGGGTGGCGCGGCGCAAGGCGACCTACGCCAAGGGCATCGCCGAGGCCTCCCGCTTCGCCGACCGGATGGTGGCCTTCACCGTCGTCGAATCCGACGCTCCCGCCGTCGTCGGTCTCTGAACCCTCGGCGCATCCCGACCCCGCCGCCGCCTCGAACACCGAGCGGGACCGTCGCCCCGCCCCTCAGGACGCCGGCGTACCACCGTCGCCGGTCACGAGTCGGCGCAGTTCCTCGTGGAACGCGCCGTTGGTGGCCAGACCCGACCCGGCATCGTGGACGGGGCGCCCGTCGAGGGCGGTGAAGTGGCCCCCGGCTTCGGGAACGATGACGGCCATGGGGGCGAGATCCCAGGCGTTGGCCACCGGGTCGATCATGGCCTCGGCCCGCCCGGTGGCGACCAGGGCGTAGCCGTAGGCGTCACCCCAGGTGCGCAGGTGCACGTCGGCGTCGAGGACCCGCTCCAGGCCGTCGCGCTCCCAGATGGCGAAACCGCTCGTGCACACGTAACTGCCGGCCAGGTGCCCGTGGTCGCTGACCCGGGCCGGCCGGCCGTCGTGCCAGGCGCCCCGGCCCCGCCCGGCCCACACGGTCTCGCCGAGGGCGGGTAGGTCGATCACCCCGACCAGGGGTCCGGTGTGGTCGACGACCGCCACCAGGGTCGACCACAGGGGCACCCCGTGGGTGAAGGCCTTGGTGCCGTCGATCGGATCGACGATCCAGGTGCGCCCCGAGGTCCCCGGCGTGTCGGCGTGCTCCTCCCCGATCACCCCGTCGTCGGGGAAGAGGCGGCCCAGCTCGCGGCGCACGAAGGCCTCGGTGGCCCGGTCGGCCTCGGTCACCGGGGAGCCATCCGCCTTGCTCTCGACGGTGAGGGAAGCGTCGGCGAAGCGCTCGACGGCGATGCGCCCGGCCCGGCGGGCCAGTTCGACGGCGGCGACGACCAGGGCCGGGTCGGCGGCGGGGCCGGTGCTCATGACTCCGGGGTCGTCGGGTCGGCGTCGGTGCCGGGCGGGGTCGGGCGGGGAGGACGGGGGAAGAAGGCGGCCGTGCGGGCGGCATACGCCTCGTAGTCGGGTCGGCGCCGGCGCAGGGACCGTTCGAGGAGCGGGACCCCCGACACCCGCAGCAAGAGCACGCTCATGACCACGGGACCGATCACGCCCCAGCGGGCGTCGGGGGTCTCGGCGGCCACGCAGAAGATGCCCCACCACACGCAGAAGTCGCCGAAGTAGTTGGGGTGACGGGTGAAGCGCCACAGACCCCGGTCCATGACCCGCCCCTCGTTGGCGGGATCGGCCTTGAAGCGGGCGAGCTGGGCGTCGCCGACCGTCTCGAAGAAGAAGCCCACGGCCCACACGACGACGCCCACCACGGCGAGGGGTCCGATGCCGGCGGGCTCCGTCGGCGTCATGGCCAGCTGCACGGGCAAAGAGACGATCCACATGAGCAGGCCCTGGAGGCCGAAGACGGTCACCAGGCTGCGGATGGCGAAGGCGTCGCCGTGGCGCTTGCGCATGGCCCGGTAGCGCCAGTCCTCGCCCCGCCCGTGGTTGCGCCACCACAGGTAGCCGGCCAGGCGCAGACCCCAGATCGTGACCAGGGCCACGAGCAGGGCCGAGCGGTCGGGATCGCCGTCGCCGACCGCGGCGCTGGCCCAGGCCACGGCCACGAACCCGGCTCCCCAGACGATGTCGACGATGCTGGCGTCACCGATCACCAGGCTGACGAGCCAGGTGCCGACCATGAGGGCGACGACCACGACGGCGGCGGTGCCGAGCACGTCGGCGTGGCCGGATGAGGTGGTGGCGAACATGGTGGTGGCGGTGGTCATGGGGCCTCCGGGTTGGCTGGGGCGATGGGGTCCGACGACGGACCGTCCGGTCGGTCACCGGGGTCGGTGGCCGCCCGCCGGCGGGCGAGTTCGGCGTCGATCCAGTCGTCGAGCTCGAGCCATCGTCGCACGATCCAGGTGATGATGTCGTCCCGCTCGGTGGGGAGCTCGCTGCGGCGATGGCGCCAGACACGGACGTGGACGGGGTGGCGCAAGGGTACCGAGCGGGAGATCTCCGCCAGGGAGGCGAAGCCCTCGAGACCGACGTGGCCGACGATGACGACGTCGGCGTCGGGGGCGCCGTCGAGGAGGGCCAGGGTCCCCGCCGGGCGGGGGGGCAGGATGTGGCGGAAGCGGCGGGCCAGCGCTTCGAGGTCGGGGCGGGTGCGGGCCAGGCGGGCGACGGCCCGGTCCCGGCGGGTCGGGGTGTAGAAGGTCCCCTCGGGGAAGATGACGCACACACTGTCGTCGTCCATGTCGCGGGCGAGACGGTGGAGGTGGGCGAGCTGCTCACTGCCGGCGACGGGTGAGCGGTCGACGAAGACGTTGGGGAGCCGCTTCGCCACGGTGTCGAGGGCCGGCGACCACTGGAGATCCTCCTTCAGCACGTAGCGGACGCGGCGGTCGCCGAGGACCCCGAACAGCCAGGCGGGGAGCATGGCGTCGAGGTGGCTGGCGTGGCGGGCGAGGACGACGGCGTGGCCCCGCCCGAGCAGGTCGACGCCATCGACCTCGTAGCGCAGGGCGATGGTGCGTCGCATCACCGCCACCACAGCCCGGACCCACCACATCTGGAGTCGATGGTGGGCGGCCACCGAGGCGGGGGACCGGATGCCGCCGGGGGCGTGACGCACCCAGAGGACTCCGGTCGCCAGGGTGCCGAGGGCCTCGACCCCGGCCACGCCGAGGGCGAGGAACCAGAGGCGGAACCAGCGGAGCTGCCACCGGCGCGTCACCAGGTCGGCGGCGAGGGCGCCGAGGGCCACCGGGGGGGTGACCAGGATCCCGACGAGGGTGGCGAGGAGGAGGCCGGGGACCGTGAGGAGACGGCGTCGGGCCGGTGGCGGCACGGTCACCGGCGAAAGCGCCGTTGGACGGCGAGGCGGCGCCGGGCCAGACGTCGGCGCCGCTCGTCGGGGGTCACGGCCGGGTGCTCGTCGGGGAGATGGTCGGCGAGATCGGCGAGGGGGACGACCAGCGAGGCGGGGGTGGGATCGTCGCGGGTGGCGATCCAGCGGTACACCACCATCCCCGTGGCCCGTCCCTCGGTGTCGAGCCAGTTGGGCACCCCCGGGTCGCGGCTGCTCACGACGATCCGGGCGCGTCCGTCGGGATCGAGGTGGACCTGGTGGCTGTTGAGGCTGGTCTGACGGGCGGCGAGGTCGCCGGATTCGAACCAGGGCCAGGTGTGGGTCTGGATCGACCACTGCTCGGCGCGGGGCGGGTCGACGGTGATGAGCCAGGCCTGCTCGTCGTCGAGGTCCCAGAAGCCCGCCCCGTAGGCGATGGTGAGGGCGCCTCCCTCGGGCCGGCGGGGCGGGGACAAGACGTTGGGTTCGGCGGCACCGGCGGCGAGCTCCAGGAAGCGCAGCCAGAAGGGGATCCCGACCGCCATCCACTCGGCGGCGTCGTCGAGGTGGCCGGTCACCGCCTCGAGGGTGAGAGGGGGTGCGGGTCCGGGATCGATGTCCAGGCGCTCGAGGGTGAAGTCGGGCACCCGGTCCCGGTCCCAGTCGGTGACGTAGACCCGGATGGTCAACAGGGTGGAGTCGGGGTGGGTGGGCAGCCAGTCGACGGGGGAGCCCCCGACGCGGGCGCCGGGGGTGAAGGGCTCGCCCGTGTCGGTGGCGGGCGGACGGGGAGCGACGACGAGATCGAGGTGACCCCCGGCGGGATGGAGGTCGCGGGCGCCGATCTCGTGGTGGACGGCGGGTCGCCCGAGGGACATGTCGCCCTCGCTGACGGCGATGATCAGGTCACGACAACCGGTGACATCGGCGCGGAGGCGGTAGGTGCCGGTCGGGTCGATGCGGGCCCGCAGGTAGGTGTTGTCGGCGTTGGGGCCGCCCCACGGGGTGACGTCGTCGTTCGAGCGGTAGAGGGCGGGGCGTTCGGGGTCGTCGAACTCGAGGTGCCACTGGGTGGCGAAGACGAGCTGGCGGGCGAGGTGGCGTAGCCCGTCGGCGAGGTCGCGTTCACCGGTGACCAGGGGGTCGGTCAGGACCGTCTCGCCGATGTCGGCGAGACGGGCGCACCAGGATCGCCAGGCGGCGACGGCGGCGGCGCGGGGATCGGGGTCCGGGGATGTGGTGGTCATCGGGTGGGAGTCGTTCGGGATGAGTATGGCGGCGACGGGGGAGAGGCGCCAGCCGGGTGGCAACCGGCCGGGGGGTGCCGGGCGCCTTGGTAGGGTCCGGCTCCGAGGGGGTGAGATGCCGGCGCCGATCTACGAGGTGAAGGCCCAGTTCTTCAAGACCCTGGGCCACCCGGCGCGCATCCGGGTGCTCGAGATCCTCCGTGAGGGGGAGTGCTCGGTGGCCGAGCTGCGTCCGCGCGTCGGGCTCGAGGCCTCCCACCTGTCGCACCAGCTGGCGATCCTGCGCCGGGCCGGGGTGGTGCGGTCGCGTCGTGAGGGGTCGTCGGTGCTGTACTCGGTGACCGACCGGCGCGTCTTCGACCTGCTCCAGGTGGCCAAGGAGATCCTCACCGGCGCCCTGACCGGGGCGTCGGCGTTGGCGGCGGAGCTCGAGGCCCTGCGCTTCGTCGACGAGCAGTCCTGACGCGCCCGGGGTTGGCCCTCAGCGCTGACCGAAGCGGTCGAGGTGGGAGAACACGGGTCCCGACAGGTGTTCGCCGTGGGGGTCGAAGCCGCGGGGCCAGTGGGTGTCGCGGCTCGAGCGGGCGCCCTTGAGACAACCGGCGGTGAGACCGGTCGTGGTGGTCAGGTCGACACCGCGCAGGTCGGCACCGGTCAGGAGGGTGTCGACGAGTCGGGTCCGGTCGAGGCGGGCGCCGCGCAGGTCGGCCTCGCTCAGGTCGGCGAAGGAGAGGTCGGCGTGGGAGAGGTCGGCGTCGGTCAGGTCGGCGCCCCGCAGTCGGGCCCGGGTCAGGTCGGCCCAGCGCAGGTCGGCGCCGTGGAGGTCGGCGCCCTCGAGGGGGGCGCGGGGGAAGATCCGGGGATTCCGGGGCTGACCGTCGGGTCCGATGATCTGGGGTCGGCGCAGGCGCTCGGCCAGCTCGACGTCGAGACGCGGCCGTCGCCGCCACGGTAGGGGAGCCATCAGCACAGGAGGATATGATCATTTCCTCAGATGACGGCGTCACCCCACTCTCCCGCCCTGGCCCCCGTCGCTGCACCCCTGTCCCCGTTGGAAGCCCTGGCGCGTCTGCGCGACGAGCGCCGGGGGCGACGACGGGCGGGCCGGAGCCGGGCCGACCGTCTCTACCAGATCTACGTGACGGTCCTGTTGTTCCTGATGGGGGCGTCCACCGTCTCGAGCTGGGTCGGCGATGCCGTCGTGCCCGCCGACCGGGTCCCCGCCGTGGTCGACGACCTCGTCGCCTGGGGCGCTTTGGTGGTGGCCCTCGTGGGAGCCGCCGCCCTGCGCTCGGGTGCCCACGGGGGTCCCCTGACCATCGACGAGGCCGACGTCCACCACGTCCTGCGTTCCCCCCTGCGTCGCCGCGACACCCTCGCCGGTCCCGTCCGTCGCTTCGTCGGCTCGACGCTCGGTGGCGGGGCGTTGACCGGGGCCTTGGTGGGCATGCTCGTCGCCCAGCGCCTCCCCGGCGGCAACGCGGGCTGGATGGGTGGCGGTGCGATCGCCGGGCTCACCACGGCGGCGGCGGGAGTCGGCCTGGCCCTCTGGGCGGCCGGGGTGCGTCTGCGGCCCGGATGGGCGACCCTGCTCGGCGGGGCGCTCGTGGCCGCTGCCGCCGGGGCCGTCGCCGGGGAGGTCCCGTGGTCGCCGACCGACCCCGTGGCCCGCCTGCTGGTGTGGGTACAGCGCCCCGACCCGCCGGCCCTCGCCTCGATCCTGGTGGCCGGCGCCCTGCTCGCCGCCGGGGTCGTCGTGTTCCCCGGGATCTCGATCGAGCGCCTCCACCACCGGGGGTCGGTCGTGGCCCAGATCCGCTTCGCCATCGCTCAGCGCGACCTGCGCACCGCCGTGCTGCTGCGCCGGCGCCTGGTGGCCGAACTTCCCCGTCGCCATCCCTGGGTCCGCACCCTGCCCCGCGTGCTTCGCCGTCGCTGGCCGATCGCCGCCCGTGACCTGAGGGGCGTGTTGCGCTGGCCCGCCGCTCGCGTCGCCCGACTCGCCGCCTTGTCCGTCATGGCGGGCCTGGCGCTGCGGGGGGCCTGGGAGGGGTCGACGCCGCTCGTCGTGGTCGCCGGAGCGGCCTGGTGGGTCGCCGGCCTCGACGTGGTCGAGCCCCTCGCCCAGGAGCTCGACCATCCCACCCGCCTGCGCTCCTTCCCCCGGCCCGAGGGCGCCATCCTCCTGCGCCATCTGGTGGTCCCCACCCTGGTGATGCTCGCCCTGTTCGGTGTCGGGGGCGGGGTGGCCGTCGCTCTCGACCCCTCGGTCCGTCTGGGCGAGGTTCTGGTGGTCATCGCCGTGCCCGCGGCCGTGCTCGCCGTCGGCGGGGCGGCTCTGGCCATGACCGCCGACGCCTACGGGGGGACGGCGGCCGACGCCCTCGACGTGCCCGAGCTGTCGGGCATGCGCATCGTGTTCCGCATGGCGTGGCCCCCGGCCCTCGCCGTGTTCGGTCTCGTCCCCCTCCTGTTGGGCCGCGAGGCCGTCGAAGCCGGTTCCGATCCCCTGGCGCCCACGGTGAACCTGGCCGCCATCGTCACCGTGGTGGGTGCCCTCGTCTACGCCTGGATCCGCCACCGCCCCGAGATCACCGAACAGATGGCCGCCGGCAGCGAGGGGATGTTCGGCCGCCGTGAGGAGACGACATGAGTCGTGCCCCCCGCCGCGGCGCCCGCGGCTCCCGCAAGCGCCGTTCGCGTCCGACCGCCGCCATCGAGCTCGTCGGCGTCGAGAAGAGCTACGGCGACGCCCGGGTCCTGGGTCCGGTCGACCTGCGGATCGACCCGGGTCGCATCGTGGTGCTGGTCGGTCACAACGGGTCGGGCAAGTCCACCCTGTTGACCATGATCGCCGGGGTCATCGAGCCCAGCGAGGGGCGGATCCGGGTGCACGGCGCCGAACCCGATTCGGTCGCGGCCCGCGCGGCGGTGACCTACCTGCCCGACGAGCCGGTGCTCTACGACGACCTCAGCGTGGCCGAGCACCTCGAGTACGTCGCCGCCCTGCACACCCTTGCCGACGAGACCCTCCCCGCGCGCCTGCTCGAACGTCTGGGCTTGGCGGCCCGGGCCGACGACATCCCGCGCACCCTCAGTCGCGGTCTGCGCCAACGGGCCGCTCTGGCGGTGGGCCTGTGCCGGCCCTTCGCCGTGGTGTTGATCGACGAACCCTTCGTCGGTCTCGACGCCGACGGTCGACGGACGCTGGTCGAGGTCATCGGTGAGGCCCGTGACGAGGG
>RFFY01000099.1 GCA_003697065.1 Actinomyces sp.
GAGCGACGCGGCCGCGGCGAGATGGGGGCGGGGCCCGTCGGCGTGGGGGATGGCCATGGCGGCGACGAAGAGCTCCTGGAAGCGGGGCTCGGTGGCGGTCTCGACCCGGACCACACGCTCGACGGTCTCGGCCAGCTCGCCCCGCACCCGGGCCGAGAGCAGGGCGGCCACCGCCCCGGCCCCGGCGGCGTTGCCGACGGCGCGGACCTTCTCGACGGGATGGTCGGGCACGAGGCCGAGGACGCAGACGTGGAGAGGATCGAGGCGGGTCCCGAACCCGCCGGCGAGGAGGATCTCGTCGAGGGGCGGTCGCCCGGCGTGGTCCCACACCAGTTCGATGCCGGCCCGCAGGGCCGCCTTGGCCAGCTGGATGGCGCGCACGTCGTTCTGGGTGACGGTGATCGCGGCGTCGCCTTCGCCGTAGAGGACGTAGGCGTGGGTGCGCCCGTCATCCACCAGGCGGGCGGTGGGGGTGGCCGGCCCTCCGCCGATCGTGCCGTCCGGTGCGCAGATCCCCGTCAGGTACATCTCGGCCATCGCCTCGACGATCCCCGAGCCGCACACCCCGGTGACGCCCCGCTCCCCGGTGGCGGCGGCGAGGGCGGCCGGGAAGTCGGGGTCGTCGCTCCAGGTGTCGACCCCGATGACCCGGACGCGGGGCTCGAGGGTGACGGGGTCGATGCGGACCCGTTCGATGGCTCCCACCGTGGCCCGTTGGCCGCACGAGATCTGGGCACCCTCGAAGGCGGGGCCGGTCGGACTGGAGGCGGCGAAGAGGCGGCCCTCGTGGGCGAGGACGATCTCGGCGTTGGTGCCGACGTCGACGAGGAGGCGGGCGGTGGCGGCCTCGTGACGGTGGAGTCCCTCGGCGACGAGGGCGGCGGCGGCGTCGGCGCCGACGTGGCCGGCGATGCAGGGGCCGAGCCAGGCGGTGGCGTGGGGCAGGTCGAGTCCCAGCTCGCCGGCGGGCAGGCGGATCGGGGCGGTGGTGGCGAGGGTGAAGGGCGCCTGTCCCAGCGAGGTGGGATCGATGCCCGCCAGGAGGTGGTGCATGACGGGGTTGCCGACGGCGGTCACCTCGAGCACCCGGTCGCGCTCGACCCCGGCCGCTTCGCAGAGGGCCTCGACGAGGCCGTCGATCGCCTCGCGGACGGCCCCGGTGAGGGCGGTGGCCCCGTCGGGGTTCATCATGACGAACGAGACCCGGCTCATGAGGTCCTCGCCGAAGCGGATCTGGGGGTTCATGCGCGACTCGGTGGCGAGGACGGCGCCGGTGAGCAGGTCGCACAGGTGGGCGGCGAGGGTGGTCGAGCCCACGTCGACGGCCACGCCGACCACCCGGTCGACGAAGCCGGGCCAGGCGGCCACGAGTCGGCCCGGTCGGTCGGGGTCCTCCTCGAGGCGACGGACGGCGACGGTGACGGCCCCGTCGCGCCCGGCCCGGTGGAGGGAGGGCAGGGCCCGAGGCTCGACGTCGGCGGGGGTGAGGTGGAGGCCGTGGGCGGCGGCGAGGGCGGCGAGGACGCCGTCGAGGGTGGTCCGCCCCGTCCTCCGCTCGTCGCCGCCCGGTCGTTCGAGATAGTGGAGGCTGCAGAGGGGATCGAGCTCGACGGGACGGCCGCCGAGATCCTTGGCCACGATCTGGCGGTGGACCTGGGACGCCGGCGGGACGTCGACGACCACGTCGCCGCGGACGGTCGTCGCGCAGGCCAGGCGGTGTCCGGGCGCGAGGGGGCGGTGGCCCCGGTAGTCGGTCTCGGTCGGTCCCGGGGGTGACACGGCGTCGGGGCCGACGGTGAGCCCCCAGGTGGCGTGGTGCCCGGGGGCGGTGACGACCTGGCAGCGGCCACACACGCCCCGTCCCCCGCACACCGAGTCGACGTCGACGCCCAACAGGCGCGCCGCTTCGAGGACCGTCGTGTCGTCGGGGACGGTCCCGGTCACCCCGGCGGGGGTGAAGACGATGCGGTGGCGGGCGTCGCTCACGAAGCGAGATGGGTCAGGCCCGGCCGGCTCGACGTCGACGGCGTTCGCCCCGGGCGCCCCGGGCCCCGGCGGGGGCGTCGGGGTCGCGGTTGGCACCGATCCAGGCGGCACAGTCCCGGTCGGCGCCCATGAGCACGTCGGCGGCCATGACGGCGTTCTTCACCTCGGTGTGGAGGGGATTGCAGATGGCCGAGGTCATGCCGGCGCCGATGGCCATGGCGAGGAAGGTGCCGGTGACGACGTGGCGGTTGGGCAGGCCGAAGCTGATGTTGGAGGCCCCGCAGGTCGTGTTGACCTTCAGTTCCTCGCGCAGGCGGCGGATCAGGCGGAAGGCCTGCTGACCGGCGGTGCCCATGGCTCCGATGGGCATGACGAGGGGATCGACGACGACGTCGGCGGCCGGGATGCCGTGGTCGGCGGCCCGCTCGACGATGCGCTTGGCCACGGCGAAGCGCACGTCGGGATCCTCGCTGATACCGGTCTCGTCGTTGGAGATCGCCACGACGGCGGCTCCGTGGCGGGCGACGAGGGGCAGGACCCGTTCCATCACCTCCTCCTCACCGGTCACCGAGTTGACCAGGGCCTTGCCCCGGTACACGGCGAGGCCGGCCTCGAGGGCGTCGACGACCGAGGAGTCGATGGACAGGGGCACGTCGGTGACCGACTGGACGAGCTCGACGGCCCGGGCGAGCAGGGCCGGTTCGTCGGCCAGGGGCACCCCGGCGTTCACGTCGAGCATGTGGGCGCCGGCAGCCACCTGGGCGAGAGCGTCGGCCTCGACCCGGCTGAAGTCGCCGTTCTTCATCTCCTCGGCCAGCAGCTTGCGGCCCGTGGGGTTGATGCGTTCGCCGATCATGACGAAGGGGCGGTCGAAGCCGATGACGACCTCGCGGGTGGCCGAGCTGACGACGGTGTCGGTCACGGGATCTCCTCGGGGGACGGTGGGGTGGGCGAGGACGCCGCCGGAGCGGTGTCGTGGGGGGACTCGGCGCCGGCGGGATCGTGGCCGCCGTTGGCCGCGATGCGGGCCAGGCGCGAACGGTCGTAGAGCTCCTCGAGGCGGCGGGCCTCGCCCGCGGCGGCCTCGGCGGGATCCCCGGTGAGGGGACGGGACCGGCGGCGCCACTGGGCCACGTCCGCGGCGGCGGTGGTGATGCCGGCCTTGCGTTTGGCACGGTCGATGGCGCGCTGGAAGCGTTCGGGGAGCACGATCTGGTGGCGTTCGCGGCCGAGCTGGGCGTTGACCTGGGCGGGGATGTCGCGCCACCAGATCACGACGAGTTCGGCGGTCCGGCGCCGGCTCACGACCCGATCTCCACGGGGACGCCGAGTTCCCCGAGGCCCGCCAGCAGGGGAGCGGCCAGGCCGTCGCGGCCGGTGGGGACGTGGTGGAACTCCAGCCCGAGCCGGTCGGCGGCGCTGCGGGCCATCTCGACGACGGCGGGGTCGCCGGCCTGGTCGAGGTGGACGAGGCGGCGGTAGTGGGCGAAGTAGGTCTGGCGGAGCTCGGGGTGGCGATCGAGGCCGAGCCCGGACCACACGAGGGCGTCGAAGTGGCGGGCCAGGAAGTCGGTGAGGTGGAAGGTCCCGGGCTCGGCCTCGCAGAGGGCGGCGAAGGTGGCGCTCCCGGCGAAGACCTCGTAGCAGTGGGCCCCGGGCAGGCGGCGGACGTCGGGATGGTGCGCCAGCACGGCGTCGAGGGCGCCCCCGGTTCCGCAGTCGGCGTAGGCCACGAACACGGGTCGGTCGGCCAGGGCGTCGAGGGCCTCGGCCACGGCGGGCGCGATGCGCTCGGGCCGGTTGTGGAGATTGGCGGGGAGCCAGACCACCTCGAGGTGCCCGGCCAGTCCGGC
>RFFY01000610.1 GCA_003697065.1 Actinomyces sp.
CAGGCGTTCGGCGTCGTCGAGGCGGGCCAGGCGGACACCCTGACCGCCCCGGCCCTTGGCCGGCAGGTCGGCGGCGGCGACCGCCACCAGGCCCGACCGCGTGGTGGGGGCGACGATCACCTCGTCGGCCAACAGGGGGGCGGCACCGACGACCCTGGCGCCGCCGCGGAGCTTCATGCCCGCCACCCCGGCGGCGCCCGGACCCTGCATCCGGATGGCGCCCAACGCCGTCCTCAGGGCCTGGCCGTCGTCGGCGGCGATGACGATGTCGGCCTCGTCGGGGGCGGTGAAGGCGGCGACCACCCGGTCGCCGTTGCGGACGGCGATGACGGGCCGACCACTGCGTAGCCCGACCACGGCGTCGGCCGCCACCCGCTTCACGACACCCCTTTCGGTGACGAGCACGAGGGGGTCGTCACCCGCCGTCACCAGACCCAGGGGCCGTTCCCCCCGGTTGGTGCCGCACAGGGAAGCCACGTCGGCCCCCCGGGCCCGGCCCTGACCGTCGGGGATCTCGCCGGCCCGGACGACGAGCGCCCGTCCCTCGCTGGTCACGACGGCGACCGGGGCGTCACCGCTGGTGAGAACCCGGGCGGCGATCAGGTCGTGGCGGCCGGGGCGGGCCTGGCGGGCGCCGGAGACCGGGACCCGTCCCAGGTGACCCGAGGTGGACAGGGTCACGACACAGGGCGCACCGTCGAGCTCGTCGGGGTCGGCGTCGGCGGCGGTGAGGCCGGTCACGTCGACCGGGGGGAGATCGTCGGGTGAGACGATCTCGGTGCGGCGCTCACGCCCGTGGGCCTCGACCACCCGGCGGAGTTCGTCGAGTACCAGGGTCCGGCGTCGCCTCTCCGACGACAGGATGCGTTCGTAGTCCGCGATGAGGCGCCGCTTCTCGTCGGCCTCCTCCTCGAGTTCGATCTTGGCCAGCGCCGTGAGGCGACGGAGGGGCATGTCGAGGATGTGGGTGGCCTGGACGTCGGAGAGGCCGAAACGGTCCATCAGGCGGGTCCGGGCCTCGGCCGCGTCGTGGGAGGAGCGGATGATGGCGACCACCTCGTCGATGGCGTCGAGGGCGACGAGCAGGCCCTCGAGGATGTGGAGGCGTTCGCGGGCCCGTTCGAGGCGGTGACGCGTGCGCCGCACCACGACCTGGAGGCGGTGAGCGATCCAGTGGCGACACAGGTCGTGGAGGCCGAGGGTGGTCGGCACACCGTCGACGAGCACGACGTTGTTGATACCGAAGGTCTCCTCCAAGGGGGTGAGGCGGTAGAGCTCGTGCAGGACCGCCTGGGGGTTGACGCCGGCCCGGCAGTCGATCTGGAGACGGGTGCCCTCGGCGTCGGACAGGTCGGCGAAGCCCGACACGCCCGGCAGGCGCCCGGCGGCGTGGAGCTCCTTGAGCTTGGCCAGCACCCTCTCGGCACCGACCAGGTAGGGCAGCTCGGTGACGACGATCGCCTGGCGGGTCCGGGTGAGCTGTTCGACGTGGGCCCGGGCCCGGATCCGGAAGGTGCCCCGACCGGTCTCGTAGGCCTGACGCAGGCCGTCGTCGACCACGATCCCCCCGCTGGGGAAGTCGGGCCCCGGCAGCACCGCCATCAGCTCGTCGACGGTGGGCTTGGGGCGCCGCTTCGTCATGACCAGCTCGATGACCGCCGCCACCTCGGCGGGATTGTGGGGGGCCATGTTGGTGGCCATACCGACGGCGATGCCGCTGGTGCCGTTGATCAACAGATTGGGCAGGGCCGCCGGCAACACGACGGGCTCCTCGCCCTCGCCGTCGTAGGTGGGCCGGAAGTCGACGGTGTCCTCGTCGAGCTCGCGCACCATGTCCATGGCGGCGGGGGTGAGACGGCACTCGGTGTAGCGGGCCGCCGCCGGCGGGTCGTCGAGGCTGCCGAAGTTCCCCTGGGGGTCGATGAAGGTGACCATCCGGGCGAAGTCCTGGCCCATGCGCACCAGGGCGTCGTAGATGGCAGCATCACCGTGGGGGTGGTAGCGGCCCATGGTGTCGCCCACGATGCGGGCCGACTTGCGGGGCGGGGTGTCGGGCCGCACCCCCATCTGCAACATGGCCCACAGGATGCGGCGTTGCACCGGCTTGAGACCGTCGCGCACGTCGGGGATGGCGCGTGAGGTGATGACCGACAGGGAGTAGGCGAGGAAGGACTCGCCCATCTCGTCGGCGACGGGGACCTCGACGACCTCTCGGGCGTAGGGGATGAGCGCTTGCTGCTCGGGCACGGACTCTCCTGGCGGGGATACCGGGCGGGGATCGTGGTGTCGACGCGCGATGGCCGCGCCGTCGCGTCGAGCGTACAGGTGTTCGTCTCGCGGTGACACGACGGCCGCCACCACGGCCTGGCGCCGACGCTAGCGGCCCGCTGCCGGGCGCCGGTGGCATCAGCGCCTCCGCCGCCGCATGGGCTCACATCCTCGTGCCGACGGCCGACGTGTGCTGAGATGGATCCGGGACGGGTGCGGGTCGCAGACTCGTCGACGGACGCGCCCGGATCCTCCGCTCATCTCCGAAAGGTTCCTGTCATGCGTCTCCGACTCTCCGCCCGCTTGTGTGTCGCCCTGGTCGGCACGGCCCTGATCGCCGCCGCCTGCGGAGGGGGCGGCAGTGCCAGCGCCGCCACCTGGTGCGACCTGGCGAGCGACGTGAACCAGGCGTCCGACGCCATCGACACCTCGAGCAACCCCGCCGAGGCCTTCCGGGAGATGGCCAAGGTCGTCGACGGCGCCTCCAAGGTGGCACCCGACGAGATCCGCGACGAGGTCGCCCTCATGGAACAGTTCACCAAGGACCTCGTGGCCGCCCTCGATGCCAACGACGACAACATCATCTTGGCCATGGACGCCGTCACGGCCGACTACGACATGGACGCCCTCGACGCCGCCAGCACCAAGGTCGAGCAGTACGGCGAGGAGGTCTGCGGGATCCCCGCCGACAGCGGCTCCCCCGACACCGGCAGCAGCGACACCGGCAGCAGCGACACCGGCTCCTCCGACACCGGCTCCGACTCCGGCCTGCCCGAGGGCGGCATCATCGCCGGTCTGGCCCAGGAGCTGGGCATCACCGAGGACCAGGCCCGCTGTCTCGTCAACGAGATCGACGTGAACGCCCTGATGAGCGGCGCCGAACCCGACGTGCCGTCCATGATGGGCGCCTTCGTCACCTGCGACATCGACCCCACCCAGCTCGGCGGGGGCTGACTCAGTCGGGGTGACCGGGGTCGCCGCCCGTCGTCTCGACCGGCGGCGACCCCACCGGCCGCCCCCACGCCAGATCGAGGGCCCGGGGCAGCACAGCCGCCCCCAGGGGGGTGAGCGCCTCACCGTCGGCCAGGCCGGCCCGCGGCCACGCTGCTGTCACGACCCCGAAGGCCCAGGCCAGTCGAGCCCGGTCACGTCGGGGGATGGTCGTCGTCACCTCGGGGCACCGGTTCACGGCGTCGACGAGGGACTCCCCGTCGAGAGGCGCACCCGGGCCACGCCGGACCGTCTCGATCACCGCCCCCAGCCAGTCGGCCCACTCCAGGATCGTGACCGCGTCACGGGCGGCAGGCGGTAGGGGTCCCAGGTCGACGGGGGCCACGGCCCCGACGACGACCCCCGCCACCGTCACCAGCTCGTCGGCGTCGACGGCCTCCCCCACCGTCTCGGCCCACCGACCCTCCCCGGCCGGCACCTGATCGAGGCCCGCCGCCACCCAGAAGGCCGCCACGAGGTCGTCGTCGGAGTCGCTCGGCGCCGTCACCGCCCGGCGGACCGCCGCCGCCGAACGGGCGAGTTCGGCGGGATCGGGGGTCGCGGGGACGCCGAGAGCGGCGGTCAGCACCGAGCGGGCGTAGGCGTCGTCGTCGGGGTCGCGGGGAGGGGGTAGCGCCGTTTCGGGCAGCCGGGCCCGGGGCGGTCGCACACCACGTCCGGCCGCCCCGAGCCGCCGCAGCAGGAAGCGTCCGTCCAGCACCAGGCTCTCGGGCGGATCGGTGGTGCGGGCGACGGCGGCGGCCACCCGCTCGAGGAGGGCGGGCACGGCGTCGTCGGCGACCGTCACCAGCTCGAGGGCCGGATCGTCACCGGCGGCGTCGAGCGCATCGGGACCGGC
>RFFY01000611.1 GCA_003697065.1 Actinomyces sp.
CACCCAGCCCCCCTTCGCCCCCGCCGCCGCCAGCCAGTTCGAGGCCCCGCCCTACAGCGAGGACTTCGAGCGGCGCTGGGCGGGCCTGCGGGCCCACAACCGCTGGCTGGTCGACTTCGTGTCCGAGGCCCCCGAACGCCACGCCGGGTGCGCCCAGATCTTCCTCGGCGACGTCGAGGGCTCGGTGCGCGAGATCGAATGGGCCGCCGAGCACGGCCTGCGGGGCGGGATCGTCCTGCCCGGTGCCCCGCCCGGGTCGCCCTTCGAGCCTCTCTACGCCCCGGTGTACGAGCCCCTGTGGGCGGCGTGCGAGGCCAACGACATGACCATCAACCACCACGCCGGTGGCGCCACCCCCGACTTCGGGCCCTACTTCCCGACCTCTTTGGCCATCTTCATGCTCGAGGTGACCTGGTGGTCCCAGCGGGCCCTGTGGCACCTCATCTTCTCGGGGGTGTTCGAACGCCACCCCGGACTGCGTTTCGTGAACACCGAGACGGGGACGGCCTGGATCCTCGACGTGTTGCCCAAGCTCGACTCCTTCTACGAGCGCATGAAGTACAACACCCGCGGGTCGGAGTCGATCTTCGGCGGCATGGCCGTCAGGGAGCTGACGATGAAGCCCAGCGAGTACTGGCGCCGCAACTGCTGGATCGGGGCGAGCTTCCTGCGCCCGACCGAGATCGGCCTGCGTCACGAGGTGGGACTCGACAAGATCATGTGGGGCTCGGACTACCCCCACATCGAGGGCTCGCACCCCTTCACCCGTGAGCACCTGCGCCTGACCTTCGGCGGGGTGCCCGCGGATGAGACGGCGATGATCCTCACCGAGAACGCGGCGAGGGTCTACGGCTTCGACCTCGACGCCCTGCGTCCCCTCGCCGAGCGCTTCTGCCCCACCCGTGACGAGGTGGCCGCCCCCATCTCGTACACCGAGATCCCCGACGAGGCGAAGGGTTGCCCCGCCCTGGCTCCCCAGAACCAGGTGCAGGAGGTCCCGGCGTGACCGCCGACGCCCCCGAGCCCGAACCCCTCGAGATCACCGGGTCGGTGGCCGTCGTCACCGGTGGGGCCGGTGGTATCGGGCGTGGCATCGTGCGGGCCCTGCTGGAGCGGGGCGCCCGGGTCGTCATCGCCGACGTCGAACGGGGCGCCCTCGACGAGGCGGTCGCCGCCGCCGAGAGCCTCGCCGCCGACCACGGGGGCGAGGTGATGGGCATCGTCACCGATGTCAGCGACTTCGAGTCGGTCGAGCATCTCGCCGATCGCGTCTTCGCCCACTACGGCACCTGCAACCTGCTGTTCAACAACGCCGGGGTGACCTCGGGGGGCGGGGGCAAACCCTGGGAGCAGGAGCCCAACGACTGGAAGTGGTGCTTCGGCGTCAACGTCTTCGGGGTGGCCCACGGTGTCACGGCCTTCGTGCCCCGCATGATCGCCTCCGGCGAGCCGGGCCAGATCGTCAACACCTCCTCGGGTGACGGGGGCTTCGCTCCCGTCCCGACGGCGTCGGTCTACGCGGCGTCGAAGGCGGCGGTGAGCTGCTTCACCGAGGCCCTGCACCATCAGCTCGTGCGTGAGGGCACGCGCCTGCGGGCGTCGGTCTTCTACCCCTCCGGGGGTCTGCTGCCCACCGGCCTCTTCGCCGCCCAGCGGAACCGGCCGCCGGAACTGGCCCGCCAACGGGGGGGAACGGGCCGCTCGTCGATGACCTTCGAGGAGCTCAAGGCCCGCCTCGAGGCGGCTGGACGCGACGTGAAGGTCGCCGACCTCGACGAGCTCGGGCGCTTCGTGGTCGACGCCGTGGCCGAGCGGCGCTACATCATCGCCCGCGACCTCGACGACACCGTCGATCTGCTCCACCGGCGGGCCGACGCCATCGGGCGCTTCGAGGTGCCGCCCTGCCACGAGATCGGTCTGTGAACCCGGCCGGCGCCGGTCCGGCGCCGCCGACCCACGGCCGGGCGGAGGCCACGGGGTCGGCTGGCTAGGGTGGCGGCGTGGAGCGTTCCACCGCCTTGTACACCGACCACTACGAGCTCACCATGGTGGCTTCGTCCCTGCGGTCGGGTGTGGCGCACCGGCGTGCCACCTTCGAGGTCTTCACCCGCTCCCTGCCCCCCGAGCGGGCCTACGGTGTCGTCGCCGGCATCGAGAGGATGATCGACGCCGTCACCGCCTTCCGCTTCGACGAGGCGACCATCGACCACCTCGTGCGCACCGGCGTCGTCGCCCCCGACGACGAGACGACCCGGCGCTGGCTCGCCGACTACCGCTTCGGCGGCACCATCACCGGCTACCCCGACGGCGAACTCTTCTTCCCCTACAGCCCGGTCGTCACCGTCGAGGGCACCTTCGCCGAGTGCGTCGTGCTCGAGACGGTCGTCCTGTCCATCCTCAACCACGACTCGGCGGTGGCGTCGGCCGCCGCCCGGATGGTCGACGCCGCCGGTGGACGCTTCCTCATCGAGGGTGGGGCCCGCCGCACCGACCCCGACGCCGCCGTGGCCGCCGCCCGGGCCGCCCACATCGCCGGCTTCGACACCACCAGCGACCTCGAGGCGGGCCGCCGCCACGGGATCCCCACCGGGGGCACGACCGCCCACGCCTTCATGCTCGCCCACCCCAGCGAGGAGGAGGCCTTCGCCGCCCAGCGGGCCACCCTGGGGCCGGGCTCCACCTACCTCGTCGACACCTTCGACACCCTCGAGGGGATCCGGCGGGCGGTCGAGGTGGTGGGGCCGGAGATCGGCGGGGTGCGCATCGACTCCGGCGATCTGCACGCCCTGGCGCCCCGGGCCCGGGCCCTGCTCGACGAGCTCGGCGCCACCTCGTGCCGGATCGTCGTGTCGGGCGACCTCGACGAGTACCGCATCGCCGAGCTCGAGGCGGCGGCCCTGCCCGTCGACGCCTACCTGGTCGGCACCGCCGTGGTGACCGGGTCGGGTCATCCGGCGGCCGGTTTCGTCTACAAGCTCGTGGCGGTGGCGGCCGACGCCGACCCCGCGACCCCCCAGCACGCCGTCGGCAAGCTCTCGCCGGGCAAGCGCACCATCGGGGGCTTCAAGCACGTCCACCGCACCCGCGACGCCGACGGTCACTGGGACACCGAGGTGCTGGCCCTCGTGCCCGGCGAGATCCCCGAGCGGGCTCTGCGCCCCCAGGAGGTGCTGGTGGCCGACGGCGAGCGGGCCCGCCACGACACCCTCGCCGACGCCCGCCGGCGCTGCGCCGAGCGCCGCTCGGGACTGCGACCCGAGGACCGCACCCCCCGCCCCGTGCGGGCGCCGGCGGTCGAGCCGCGCTGGGAAGGCACCGACGAGCCTCTGACGTTGCAGGAGCTGAGGAGCTGACACCGCCGGGGCGCCGGGTGAACCGGTGACCCCACCACGGGGAGGATGATCATGGGCAGAGCACTCATCGTCGTCGACGTGCAAAACGACTTCTGCGAGGGCGGCTCGCTGGCCGTCGAGGGGGGTGCGGCCGTGGCCCGGCGGATCACCGAGACGGTCGGCCACGACCGGGCGGGCGGGACCTACGACGTCGTCGTCGCCACCCGCGACTGGCACATCGATCCCGGCGAGCACTTCGCCCCCGCCGGCACCGAGCCCGACTACCGCACCACCTGGCCCGTGCACTGCGTGGCGGGCTCACCGGGTGCTGCGTTCCATCCCGAGCTCGACATCCACATCGACGAGGAGTTCCGCAAGGGCCGTCACAGCGCCAGCTACACGGGCTTCGACGGGGTCGCCGCCAGCGACGACACCACCCCTCTCGCCGACTGGCTGCGAGCCCGCGGTGTCGACGCCGTCGACATCGTCGGCATCGCCACCGATCACTGTGTGCGGGCCACCGCTCTCGACGCCGTACGCGAGGGTTTCGCCACCCGGGTCCTGCTGGACCGGTGTGCCGGGGTGGCACCCGACACCACCGCCGCCGCCATCGAGGAGATGCGCGCCGCCGGTGTCGACGTGGTCGAGAGCCGGGTCGGGGCGTGAGCACGCCCGGCGGTGACGAGCCCGTCTGGTGGCCGGCGCGGGCCCGGGCCCGGCGACGCGAGATCCTGGAGGGACTGGCCGGTGCCGAGCCGGCCGCCCTCGCCACCACCATCGCCGCCGCCGCCGAGCGCAGCCGCCGCATCCACGAGGTCGAGTGCCTCAACCTGAACCCCGCCACCAACGTGATGAACCCGGCGGCCGAGGCCC
>RFFY01000612.1 GCA_003697065.1 Actinomyces sp.
CGGCGAGGTGGTCGACCACACCCGCCTCTTCCGTACCCCCCACGCCACCGACCTGACCGCTCTCGACGGGTTCGCCGGCATCCGGGCCCGCCGGGTCGGTGATCCCGAGGGTCTGACCGCCGCCGTCGCCGCCGTCGCGGCCCGGCCCCGCCCCGGCGTCGATCTCCTCGTGGTCGGTCTCGACCCCGACGCCGATGTCGCCCACCACCGCCTCCTCGACGCCGAGGTCGGTCGGGCCCTGGCCGCCGCCGGCCTCGGAGACCCGGCCCTGTGACCCGCTCCGACGAGCTCTTCGCCCTCGGCGATGCCGCCACCACCCGGGTGCGGGCGGGCGGGGTCGAGCTGGCCGTCGACCGGCGGGGGACGGGGCCACCCGTGCTCGTGCTCCACGGCTTCACCGGTTCGGCGGGAGCGATGGCCCCCCTGTGCGACCGCCTGACCCGGGGACACCACCTCGTGGTCCCCGATCTGGCCGGCCACGGTCGCTCGTCGGTGCCGTCCTCGCCGGGGGAGGGGTCGGTCGCCGCCCTCGCCGCCCAGGTGCTGTCGGTGCTCGACGTGTTCTCGCTGGAGGCGGCGCACCTGGTGGGGTACTCGATGGGGGGCCGGGTCGCTCTCACCGTGGCCGCCGCCGCCCCCCACCGCCTGCGCTCCCTCGTCACCATCGGGGCCACCGGCGGGATCACCGACCCGGCACGCCGGGCCGAGAGGCGCCGGGCCGACGCCGCCCGGGCCGACCGCCTCCTCGCCGAGGGCATCGAGGCGTTCGTCGACGCCTGGATGGCCCTGCCCCTCTTCGCCGGCGAGGCGCGTCTGGGCCCCGGGCATCTCCGCCGGGCCCGCGAGCGTCGCCTGGCCCAGCGGGTCGAGGGGCTCGTCGCCGCCCTGCGCTGGGCGGGCACCGGCACCATGGCTCCCCTCGACGAGGCCCTGGCCCGGGTGTCGGTACCGGCCACCTTCGTTGCCGGCGCCGAGGACACCCGCTTCGTCGCCGAGGCCGAGCGACTCGCCGCCCGCGTCGCCCACGGGCGGGCGGTCGCCGTGCCCGACGCCGGCCATGCCGCCCATCTCGAACGTCCCGACCTCGTGGCCGAGGTGGTGCGTTCGACGATCGCCGGGGCCGAGGTCTGAGGTATGACCGGCCCGGTGCCCCCACCCCGGGTGACGGCCGTGCGGGTCCACCCCGTCGAGCTCGTGCACGACCCGCCCCTGGTGACCGGCGCCGGGGTGCGCCGGGGGCGGGAGGGGATGCTGGTCGAGCTGGTCGACGAGACCGGGCGGTCGGGCTGGGGTGAGGCCAGCCCCCTGCCCGGGTGGGGCGATCCCGTCGACGTCACCCGTCGGGCGCTCGGGGAGGTCACACCCGACGGTGTGGGCGAGGCCCTCGGCCCCGCCGGGTCGCTGACACGGCACCGCTTCGCCCGGGCCGGGATCGACGTGGCCTGGCACGACCTCACCGCCCGCCGGGCGGGGGTGCCCCTGTGGTTGCATCTCGGTGGCGTCACACCACGGGTGGCGGTGAACGCCCTGGTCGACGCGGCCGACCCCGAGGCGGCGGGGGAGGCGGCGGCCCGGGCCGTCGCCGCCGGCCACACCTGGGTCAAGGTGAAGGTGGGGGCGGCTCCCGCCCCCGTCGACGTGGCCCGGGTGCGGGCCGTGCGGGCGGCGGCGGGCGACGCCGTCGGTCTACGCCTCGACGCCAACCGGGCCTGGGACCTCGACACGGCGGTCGGCGTGCTGGGGGCGGTAGCGGACCTGCACGTGAGCTACTGCGAGGAGCCGGTCGCCGCCCCCGGGGCCTTCGCCGAGGTCGCCCGCCGCACGGGCATCCCGGTCGCCCTCGACGAGACCCTGAGCGATGCCGAGGCGGCCGCCCGGGTCGACGAGCTCGTCGACGCCGGCGGGATCGCGGCGATCGTGTGCAAGCCCCAGCCCCTCGGGGGTGTCACCCCCACCCTGGCACTGGCCACCTGGGCCCGCGCCCGGGGCCTGGAGGTCGTGATCTCCGCCTTCCTCGACACCGCCGTCGGGGTGACGGCAGCGGCCCATCTGGCCGC
>RFFY01000613.1 GCA_003697065.1 Actinomyces sp.
ACCGTCGTGGTCGACCATCGGGGTCAGGCTAGGAGGGTCCCGGCTCGTCCGGCGACGCCGGTGCCGGCCAGGCGGCCCGCAGGCGTCGCCACGAGTCGACGAGGGCTTCGGGAAGGACCCTGACGTTGGCCACCGTGGTCATGAAGTTGGTGTCGCCCGCCCAGCGGGGCACGACGTGGACATGGAGATGCTCGGGGACCCCGGCGCCCGCCCCACGACCCAGGTTCAACCCCACGTTCATCCCGTCGGGGCGGTAGGCGGTCTCGACGGCGGTGACGGCGTCGCGCACCGCCGCCCACAGCTCGTCGGACTCCGCCGGTGTCAGTTCGTCGAGGCGGGCCACCCCCCGTCGGGGCAGGACGAGCAGATGCCCGGAGGTGTAGGGGTAGGCGTTGAGGAGGGCGAAGCAGGTGGTACCCCGCCACACGATGTAGGTCTGCTCGTCGGGCAGGCCGCTGGATTCGATGGCCTCGAAGAGGGTGAGCCCCTCGGGGATCTCGACGCCCGACGCCGCTCCCCCGACGTCGGCCTCGCCCTCGATGTAGGGCAGGCGCCAACCCGCCCACAGGTGCCCGAGCATCACTCGTGCCGACGGCTCTCGACGTCGTCGGCGAGGCGCCGGGCGAACTCGTCGAGAGGCACGTCGCGTTCGGGCCGGTCGCCGCCGCGGACGTTCACGCCCACGGTGGTGTGGGCGACGTCGTCGTCGCCCACGACCAGGACGTAGGGGATCTTGTCGACCTTGGCCGCCCGGACCCGCTTGCCGAGGGGCTCGTCGGCACCGACGACGTCGACACGACGTCCCTCGGCCCGCAGGCGGTCGGCCACCTCGCCGGCGTAGGCGTCGTGGGCGGCGGCCACGGGCAGCACCCTCACCTGCACCGGCGCCAGCCACACCGGGAAGGCACCGGCGTAGTGCTCGAGCAACACCCCGAAGAAGCGCTCGACCGAACCGAACAGGGCCCGGTGGATCATCACGGGTCGGTGGCGCCGGCCGTCGGGCCCCACGTAGTGCAGCTCGAAGCGTTCGGGGAGGTTGAAGTCGAGCTGGATGGTGGACAGCTGCCAGGACCGGCCGATGGCGTCGCGGACGTCGACGTCGATCTTGGGCCCGTAGAAGGCGCCGCCGCCCTCGTCGACGACGTAGTCGAGGCCCGCCCCCTCGAGGGCATCGCGCAAACCGGCCGTGGCGAGGTCCCACAGGGCGTCGTCGCCCACGCTCTTGTCCTCGGGCCGGGTCGACAGCTTGGCCTGGAACTCGTCGAAGCCGAAGGCCCGCAGCACCGACAGGACGAAGTCGAGCAGGGACGCCAGTTCGCCCGGGACCTGGTCGCGGGTGGCGAAGATGTGGCTGTCGTCCTGGGTGAAGCCCCGGCTCCGCAGGAGGCCGTGGACAGCGCCGGACAGCTCGTAGCGGTAGACGGCCCCCAGCTCGAAGAGGCGCAGGGGCAGGTCGCGGTAGGAGCGCTGACCCGCCCGGTACACCATGACGTGGAAGGGGCAGTTCATGGGCTTGGGGTAGTAGCTCACCCCGTCGAGCTCCATGGGCGGATACATGGAGTCGGCGTAGAAGTCGAGGTGACCCGAGGTCTCCCACAGCACCGACTTGGCGATGTGGGGGGAGAAGACGAACTCGTAGCCCCCCCTCTCGTGGCGCTCACGGCTGTAGTCCTCCATGAGCTTGCGCACGATGGCGCCCTTGGGGTGCCACACGGCCAGCCCGGGGCCGAGCTCGTCGGGCCATGAGACCAGGTCGAGTTCGTGGGCGAGGCGCCGGTGGTCGCGCTTTTCGGCCTCGGCCAAGCGGTGGAGATGGTCGCGGAGCTGGTCGGCGGTGGCCCAGGCGGTGCCGTAGACGCGCTGGAGCATGGGGCGCCGTTCGTCGCCCCGCCAGTAGGCGCCGGCCACCTTCTGGAGGGCGAAGTGACCCAGGCGCCCGGTGGAGGGGACGTGGGGGCCCGTGCACAGGTCGATGAAGGTGTCGCTGTTGCGGTAGTAGCTGACGACCCCGTCGCCGGCGACCTCCTCGGCCAGGTCGCGGTCGGCGGCACCCTGGGTGACGCGCTCGATGATCTCGCGCTTGTAGGGGTGGTCGGCGAAGAGCTCGAGGGCGATGTCGGGGTCGACCTCGTGGCGCTCGAAGGGCTGGTCGGCGGCGATGATCTCGCGCATGCGGGCCTCGATGGCCTCGAGATCCTCGTCGGAGAGGGTGGCCCCGTCCGGCAGCTCGAAGTCGTAGTAGAAGCCGTTCTCGATGGGCGGGCCGATGGCGTAGGTGGCTCCCGGGAACAGGTCGAGCACGGCCTGGGCGAGGACGTGGGCGGTCGAATGACGGATGGTGTGCAGACCCCGCGGCGAATCCGCGGTCACGATCTCGACGCGGGCCCCGTCGGGCAGGGGGGTGGCGAGGTCGACCTCGCGTCCGTCGACGACGGCGATGACGGCGTCACGGGCCAGGCGGGGGCCGATGGCCGCCGCCAGGTCGGCGGCGGTGGCCCCCTTCGCCAGGGTGCGGGTGGAGTCGTCGGGGAGGCTGACGGTGATCGTGTCGGTCCCCGGCTCGGGAGCGGACGGATCGGCGGGATCGGGGGGGAGCTCGTCGGCCATACCCGGCTCAGGCTATCCGTCGCCGGGGCCATCACCGGGAGCGTCGCCGGGGCCCGCCGCGGGCCGACGGTCCGGCGCGGCCGACGCCGGGCGGGGCTCAGACGGCGGAGCGCAGCACCTCGGCGGAGCTGCGACGCCGGGGCATCTCGGGGTCGGCCGTGCGCTCGAGGGCCTCGGTGGCCTCGGGGCGGCCCTTGGTGGCGTAGGTGTCGACGTAGTCCTGGCCCGTCAGGGCCCGGATCTCGTACATGACCTCGTCGATGATGCGCCGCCACAGGAGCCGGTCGTCGGCGTCGCCGCTCCACCGACTGGGGTACAGGGGGGCGCCGAAGCGGATCTCGGCGGGCAGGAAGGGACGGGGCAGGGGAGCGT
>RFFY01000614.1 GCA_003697065.1 Actinomyces sp.
GCCGTCGTGGAGCCGGTGGGTGTGGGCGACGGCGTCGTGGCTCATGCGGGCCGCACCTTAGTCGGCGAGTCGAGATCATCACAGATGGAATGATCCGCGCCCGCGTGACAGTCTGTGCGGCGTGGAGGACCTCACCCCCGACCCGGCGACCCTCGACCCCATCGAGATCGCCTCCCGCGACGAGATCGAAGCCCTCCAGCTCGAGCGTCTGCGCTGGTCCCTGCACCATGCTTACGAACACGTGCCGTTCTACCGGCGGAGCTTCGACGAGGCCGGTGTGCATCCCGACGAGCTCACCGACCTGTCCGACCTCGCCCGCTTCCCCTTCACGACCAAAGAGGACCTGCGGGCCCACTATCCCTTCGGGATGTTCGCCGTCCCCCGGGACCGGGTCGTGCGGATCCACGCCTCGTCGGGGACGACGGGGCGCGCCACCGTCGTGGGCTACACCCGCCACGACCTCGACGTCTGGGCCGACGTCGTCGCCCGCTCCATCCGGGCCGCGGGTGGTCGCCCCGGCCACATGGTGCACGTCGCCTACGGCTACGGCCTGTTCACGGGCGGTCTCGGCGCCCATGCCGGCGCCGAACGGCTCGGGTGCACCGTGGTGCCCGTCTCCGGTGGCATGACGCCGCGCCAGGTCCAGCTCATCTGCGACTTCGAACCCGACGTCATCATGGTGACGCCCTCGTACATGCTCGCCATCCTCGACGAGTTCCGCGCCCAGGGTCGCGACCCGCGGGCCACCTCCCTGAAGGTCGGGATCTTCGGGGCCGAACCCTGGACCGACGCCATGCGGGCCGAGATCGAGGACGCCTTCGACATGCACGCCGTCGACATCTACGGCCTGTCGGAGGTCATCGGTCCGGGCGTGGCCAACGAGTGCGTCGAGACCAAGGACGGTCTGCACATCTGGGAGGACCACTTCTATCCCGAGATCATCGAC
Organism: Actinomyces sp.; assembly: GCA_003697065.1. Classification (GTDB taxonomy): domain Bacteria; phylum Actinomycetota; class Acidimicrobiia; order Acidimicrobiales; family Aldehydirespiratoraceae; genus J010. Next base: position 947 of record RFFY01000614.1, read on the forward strand.
CCCGAGACGGGCGCCGTGCTGCCCGACGGGGAACGGGGCGAGCTCGTGTTCACCTCCCTCACCAAGGAGGCCTTCCCCGTCATCCGCTACCGCACCCGCGACCTCACTCGTCTCCTGCCGGGAACGGCCCGCACCATGCGCCGCATGGAGAAGGTCACCGGTCGCAGCGACGACATGATGATCGTGCGGGGCGTCAACGTCTTCCCCAGCCAGATCGAAGAGCAGGTCCTCACCGTTGCCGCTCTTGCTCCCCACTGGCAGATCGAGCTCAGCCGCGAGGGGCGTCTCGACACCCTCACCGTCCTCGTCGAGGCCGCCTCGAGCGAGATCGACGCCTCCGCCCGCGACAGGGCCGGGCGGGACCTCGCCACCGCCATCAAGCAGAACGTCGGCGTGAGCGCCGAGGTGCGGGTGCTCGAGCCGGGCGGGGTGGAACGATCGGCCGGGAAGGCCCGACGGGTGATCGACCGACGCCGATCCGACGCCTGACGCGACGAACCGCGACCAGGGAGTGCGACGCCCGACCCGGGGCCGACCGGGCCCCGACCCAGGACCCGAGCGAGGACGAGGAGGACAGGGTGCGACGAGTGGAGTGCTACGTGGCCGACCGCTGGTGGGCCGCCGACGACGAGGGACGCGTGATCCGTCACGCTGCCACCGGCGAGGCCCTGGCCAGCGTGTCGAGTCGGGGCCTGGACACGGCCGCCCTCGTCGATCACGCCCGACGCGTGGGGGGACCGAATCTGCGGGAGATGGGCTTCGCCGGACGGGCCGCCGCCTTGCGTGCGCTCGCCCGCCATCTCGGTGAGCGCACCGAGGAGCTTCACGAGATCTCCTACTCGACGGGTGCCACCCGCAGCGACGCCGAACTCGACATCGAAGGCGGCATCGGCGTCCTCGCCGTGTACGCCAGCAAGGGGCGACGCCAGCTCCCGGCCGGCAACCTCGTCGTCGACGGTCCCCCCGAGCGCCTGTCGCGCGACGGGTCCTTCCTCGGGGTACACATCCGCACCCCGCTGGAGGGGGTAGCGGTGCAGATCAACGCCTTCAACTTCCCCTGCTGGGGCATGCTCGAAAAGCTCGCCCCCGCCCTGTTGGCCGGGGTGCCGGCCATCGTGAAACCGGCGAGTGCCACC
>RFFY01000615.1 GCA_003697065.1 Actinomyces sp.
CGGCAAGGCCAACGCCCTCGGTCCGACGGTGATCACCGATCTCCACGCCGCTTTGGACCGGGCCGAGGCCGACGCCGGCGCCGTGGTGTTGATCGGGCGCCCGGGTCGCTTCAGTGCCGGCTTCGACCTGTCGGTGATCCGTGAGAGCCCCGAGGCCGCCCGCTCCCTGGTGGGGGCCGGGGGCGAGCTGTGCATGCGCCTGTTCGGCTTCCCCCGCCCGGTGGTGGCGGCCTGCACGGGTCACGCCGTGGCCGCCGGCGCCCTCGTGCTGTTGTCGTGCGACCTCCGCCTCGGCGCCGACGTCGAGGCCCGCATCGGCCTCCCCGAGGTCGGCATCGGCATGTACCTGCCGCGCTTGGCCACCACCTTGGCCGAGGCCCGCCTCAGCCGCCGCCACCTGACCCGGGCCACCCTGCTCGCCACCATGTACGACCCCCGCGGCGCGGTCGACGTCGGCTTCCTCGACGAGGTGGTACCCGCCGACGAGCTCGAGGAGCGGGCCCTGGCGGCGGCCACCGCGGCGGCCACCGGCCTCTCGCCCGAGGGTTTCGCCCGCACCCGCGAGCGCCTGCGCGGCGCCCTCATCGACGCCGTGCGGGCGAGTGCGTCCGACGATCTCGCCGACTTCGGCGCCCCGACGGACGGCTGACCCGCCCGAGGGGGGCGGGAACACCGGGCCGGCGCGACGGGTTGACGACACCGGCGCCGACACGTCGGTGGCCGCCACTCGCCCTCGTGGCGAACCCTGATCGTCCCCTGCTCCGACCCGACCCGAGGTGACGCCGTGTCCCCCTCCCCCATCGATGCCGTCGACTTCTACTGGCGACCCGGCTGCGGGTTCTGCATGATGCTGGACCGGTCCCTGTCCCGGGCCGGGATCCCCCTGCGCAAGCACAACATCTGGGAAGACCCTGACGACGCCGCTCTGGTGCGTCGCCACGCCGGCGGCAACGAGACCGTGCCCACGGTGGTGATCGACGACGTGGCCCTCGTGAATCCCTCCCCCGACCAGGTCATCGGTGTCCTCGCCGAGCGGGCGCCCCACCTCGTTCCCGAGGGCTGGGAACCCCGGCGCCCCGGCCGGGCCGCCCAGGCGGTGCGTCGCCTGCTCGGCGGCTGACCCGACGCCGGCCCGCGGATCGGGCGGCGACCGGCGCCGGGGCGCGGCGGTCCCGCGGCGCCGCCCGCGTCAATCGAGATAACGGCCGCAGATGGGCCAGGGCTGCGAGCCGCGCCGGGCGTAGAGCTCGCGGGCCCGGGCGTCCTGTTCGGCGGGCGGAGCGGCCGCCGGATCGCCGGTGCCGCCCACCGTGCGCCAGGTCTGGCGGTCGAACTGGTAGGCACCCCGGTAGATGCCACTGGGGCTCACAGCCCGGTAG
>RFFY01000100.1 GCA_003697065.1 Actinomyces sp.
CCCTCCCGTCGAGGCCCCTCTGCCCGTGTCGCCGGGTGGCGTCGAGGCCCCGCCGCCGCCCACACCGCCCGTCGACGGTGGAGGCGTCGGTGAGCGTCGGGAGCGTCCCGCTCGCGGCGCCCGCCCCGCCCCCCGGGGCGGAGGTGACCGGGTGTCGGTCCCCCGCAAGCCCTTCATCGTCGGGGTGGCCGCGGCGGCGGTGGCCATCGCCGGGCTGGCCACCTACGTGATCGTCAACCGCAACGACGAGGCGGACGGCGGTGGCGCCCCGGCGGCCGCTCCGGTGCTCGACGACGGTTCTGCCGACGCCCCGGTCGACGATCCCGCCGTCGCCGACCCCGTGGCCGATCTGGAGGCACAGCTCGCCGACGCCACCGCACGCGCCGAGGCGGCCGAAGCCCGAGCCGCCGACCTCGAGTCGACCCTGGCCGAGGTGGCGGCCCGGGTGGCCGAGGGCGCCGAGCCCGCTCTGCCGGGTCGGGCGCTGCAACGGGTGCCCGTCGCCGCCGACGTGCGCTTCGTCAGCATCAACCAGGGCTCGGTGGCGGCCGTGGGGGCCTTCGGCGCCTATGTGCTGATCGACCCCGCCTCCAACACGGTCGCCGCCGCCGGCCAGGCCTCCTCGACGGCCACCCGGGTCCTGCGGACCGGCAACTCGATCTGGATCACCGACTTCACCGGCAACAAGGTGGTGCGGATCGATCCCACCACCAACTCGGTGGCCACCACCGTCGACTTCCCCGGCCCCGACGGCCTGGCCAAGGACGGCGGCACCCTGCTCGTGGCCTCCTTCACCGGGGGGTTCGTCGGTCGGATCGACCCGGGTGAGGGGATCATCACCCAGAGGGCCGATGTGGGGGGCAACCCCACCGACGTCCACGTCCGCGACGACGGCACCATCTGGGCGACGGTGTTCAACACGGGCGAGCTCGTGCGCATCGACCGCGACACGTTCACGGTCGCCCAGCGCTTCCCGGTGGGCGCGGGTCCGGTGAGCATCGCCGACGACGGCACCACCTTGTGGGTCTCCAACCGCGAGGAGGGCACCGCCGTCCAGGTCGATCCCGCCTCCGGCACCCTGATGGCCAGCTACGCCGTGGGGGAGGGCCCCACCGAGATCACCGTCGCCTTCGACCGGGTGTGGGTGGCGGTGAGCGACGCCGGCGAACTGGTCGAGATCGACCCGACCCTGGGCCGCATCGTGACCCGCACCCCGCTGGGCGGCGAGCCCACGGGCCTGGCGGCGGGTCCCGACTCGATCTGGGTCGGGGTGGCCGGCCAGAACTCGGTGGTGCGGGTCCGACCGACGTGACGGGCGCGTCTCGGGGCGGCGGCACGGACGCTCCCAGCTCGGGGGACGAGGTTCCCGCGCGTGCCCCCTCCTGGGAGGAGCATGCCGAGTGGTGGCAACAGGAGTTCACCGAGGGCGCCGACGCCGAGTACGTCGAACAGATCGTGCCCCTGGCGCTCGAGCACCTGGCGGGCTGCCGGCGCATCGTCGACATCGGCACCGGGGAGGGCCAGATCGCCCGCGCCCTGGCCGGTGCCGGCGGCGTCGAGGTGGTCGGCGCCGACCCGACGGCGGCCCAGGTGGCCGAAGCGGCGCGCCGCGGAGGCGGACCGCTCTACGTGCGGGCCGGCTGTACGGCCCTGCCCTTCGCCGACGCCTCCTTCGACGGGGCCCTGGTGTGCCTCGTGTTCGAACACGTCGACGACCTCGACACCTCCCTGGCCGAGGTGGCGCGCGTCCTGGAGCCGGGGGGCCGCTTCGTCTGCATGCTCAACCACCCCCTCATCCAGACCCCCGAGAGCGGCCTGGTCGTCGACCACGTCCTCGAGCCACCCGAGACCTACTGGCGGGTGGGTCCGTACCTGAGGGAGGCGGTCACCATCGACGAGGTGGCCAAGGGGGTCTTCGTCCGCTTCGTCCACCGCCCCCTGAGCCGCTACGTCAACGGCCTGATCGCCGCCGGACTCGACCTCGAGGCCATGGTCGAACCGTCACCGCCGCCCGGGTTCCTCGCCCGGGCCCCCGAGTACGAACACGAGCTCGTCGCCACCACCCCCCGCCTCCTCCTGCTGCGAGCCCGGCGGCGGTGAGCTTCCCCGGGTTGGCACCGGCCGAGCCGGGCCCCTGGATCGGCGGGCCCGCCCGCCGACGGGACTAGCGTGCACGTCGACGGGAAGGGTGCGAGGTGAGCGAACTGGTCGTCATCGCCGGGCTGTCGGGGGCGGGCCGCAGCCAGGCCGCCGACAGCCTCGAGGACCTGGGCTGGTTCGTCATGGACAACCTGCCGCCCGAGCTCATCCCCAAGGTCGCCGAGCTCGCCGGTGGGGGGTCGATCGAGCGGCTGGCCCTGGTGGTCGGCACCGCCCACTACCACACCGAGATCACCGCCATGATCGGTGAGCTGCGCTCCCGCCTCGAACGGGTCCGGCTCCTCTTCCTCGACGCCTCCACCGACGCCCTGGTGCGCCGCTATGTCGCCACCCGGCGCCGGCATCCCTTCGCCGAGGGTCGGGCGACGCTCGAGGAGGCGGTCGAGGCCGAAAGGGCGGCCCTGGAGCCGGTGCGGGCCGAGGCCGATGTCGTCATCGACACCTCCGACCTCAACGTCCACGAACTCCGCGACCGCATCGGTGAGCTCTTCCGCATCGACGAGGGCGGCCCCCGGATGCGCACCACGGTGCTGTCCTTCGGCTACAAGCACGGCCTTCCCCGCGACGTCGACCTGGTGTTCGACTGCCGCTTCCTGCCCAACCCCCACTGGGTCGAGGAGCTGCGACCCCTCACCGGGCTCGACGAGCCCGTCGCCCGCTACGTGCTCGAACAACCGGTGACCGGGGCCTTCCTCAAGCGCCTCGAGCGTCTCCTCGCCCTCGTCATGCCCTTCTACGTCGAGGAGGGCAAGTCCTATCTGACCATCGCCTTCGGGTGCACCGGGGGCCATCACCGCTCGGTGGCCATCGCCGAGGAGATGGCGCGTCGCCTCGACCAGCTCGGCTATCCGGCCCGGGTCGTCCACCGGGACATCGAGCGATGACCCGGGTCGTCGCCATCGGGGGTGGTCACGGTCTCGCCACCACCCTCACCGCCCTGCGCCGGTGGGACGGGACGGAGATCACCGGGATCGTGTCGGTGGCCGACGACGGTGGATCGTCGGGCCGCCTGCGCCGGGAGCGGGGCATCATCGCCCCCGGCGACATCCGTCGCTGCGTCGAGGCCCTCGCCACCGACCGGGCCCTGGCCGAGGCCAGTGCCCACCGCTTCCGGGGTGGGGAGCTCGACGGGCACGCGGCGGGCAACCTCTGGCTGGCGGCCCTGCTCGAACGTCACCGCGATCCGGTCGTCGCCGTCGACGTCTTCGCCCGGGGCCTGGGCGCGGTGGGGCGGATCCTCCCCGCCACGGTCGAGGCCGTCGACCTCGTGGCCGACACCGAGGCGGGCCCGGTCGTGGGCCAGGTGGCGGTGTCGGCGTGCGGGTCGCGGATCCACCGCCTGGCCACCCGCCCCGACGACCCCCGGGTCGCCCCCGCTGCCCTCGACGCCGTGGCCACCGCCGATCTCGTGGTGGTGGGACCGGGCTCCCTGTACACCAGCGTGCTGGCGGCCCTGGTGCCGCGCCTGAGGGAGGCGGTGGCGGACTGTGACGCCCGGGTCGTGTACGTGGCCAACGCGGGTCCCCAGCCGGGCGAGACCGACGGCTACGATCTCGTCGACCACATCGGGGCCCTCGTCGCCCACGGCGTGACCCCCGATCTGGTCCTGGCCGACTCGGCGCTCGACGGGTCGGGCCGGGACGTGGCCGACGAGATGCCCGGGATGACGGTGGTCCACGCCGCCATGACGGGCGGTACCGACCGCCACGATCCGGTCCGCCTCGCCGCCGCCTTGCGCGCCGCGGCCTCGGCCGTGTCAGCCTGAGACCACGATCCCTCCAGCAAGCCCGTCCCACCGACCCCCGTCACCCACAGGAGTCCGCATCCCATGAGCATCCGCGTCGGCATCAACGGCTTCGGCCGCATCGGCCGCAACTTCTTCCGGGCGGCCAAGGCCCGGGGCGCCGACATCGACTTCGTCGCCGTGAACGATCTCGGCAGCCTCGAGACCATGGCCCACCTCCTCGCCCACGACTCGGTCCACGGGCCGTTGGGCAGCGAGGTCTCGGTCGTCGAGGGTGGCATCGCCGTCGACGGCGACACCCTCCGCGTCCTGTCCGAACGCGACCCGGCGGCCCTGCCCTGGGGCGAGCTCGGCGTCGACGTGGTGATCGAGTCGACCGGTATCTTCACCGCCCGCGACAAGGCGGCCGCCCACCTCGACGCCGGGGCCCCGCGTGTCATCGTGTCGGCGCCCTGCTCGGGGGCCGACAAGACCTTCGTGGTGGGTGTCAACGACGCCGACTTCGATCCCGCCACCGACCTGGTGGTGTCGAACGCCTCGTGCACGACCAACTGCTTCGTGCCCATGGTGAAGGTTCTCGACGACGCCTTCGGGGTCCGCAAGGGCCTGATGACGACCGTGCACGCCTACACGGGCGACCAGCAGATCGTCGACGGTCCCCACAAGGACCTGAGGCGGGCCCGGGCGGCCGCCGTCAACATCGTGCCCACCTCCACGGGCGCGGCCCGGGCCACCGGTCTGGTCCTGCAGGCGATGAACGGACGCCTCGACGGCACGGCCCTGCGGGTGCCGATCCCCGACGGGTCGATCACCGACTTCACCGCCCAGCTCGAGCGCGAGACGACGGCCGAGGAGATCAACGAGGCCTTCCGGGCGGCGGCCGACTCCGGCCCCCTCGCCGGGGTGCTCGACTACAGCGAGGCGCCCCTGGTGTCCTCCGACATCGTGGGGTCGCCCGCTTCGTGCACCTTCGACGCCGGGCTCACCATGGCCATGGGCGATCTGGTGAAGATCTCGGGTTGGTACGACAACGAGTGGGGCTATTCGAACCGTCTCGTCGATCTCGCCGTCATCGTCGGGTCCGCCAACCGGTGATGCCGTGAAGCTTCCCACCCTCGACGATCTCGGACCGCTCGAGGGGCGGTCGGTCCTGGTCCGCTGCGACTTCAACGTGCCCCTCGCCGACGGCGAGATCACCGACGATTTCCGCATCCGGGCCGCCGTGCCCACCCTGCGTCGCCTCGTCGACGCCGGGGCCCGGGTGACCGCCTGCACCCATCTGGGTCGCCCCGCGGGTCGGCCCGATCCCCGCTGGAGCGTCGAGCCGGTCCGGCGGCGCCTGGCCGAGCTCGTCGAGGGGGTCGAGCTCCTCGAGAACCTGCGCTTCGATCCGGGCGAGACGGCCAACGATCCCGAGTTCGTGGACCGCCTCGTCGACGGCCACGACGCCTACGTGAACGAGGCGTTCGGGGCGTCGCATCGGGCCCACGCCTCGATCGTGGGTCCGCCGGCGCGTCTGCCCTCGGCGGCGGGCCTCCTGCTCACCCGGGAGGTCGAGGTCCTCACCGGGCTGCGGACCGACCCGGCCCGGCCCTTCGTGGCCGTGATGGGCGGGGCCAAGGTGTCCGACAAGCTCGGGGTGATCGAGGCCCTCCTCGACGTCGTCGACGCCCTCGTCATCGGGGGCGGGATGTGCTTCACCTTCCTCGCCGCCGGGGGCCACAGCGTCGGGGCGTCCCTGCTCGAACCCGACATGATCGACACCTGTCGCCGGCTCCTCGACGGGCCCCGGCCCATCCACCTGCCGGTCGACATCACCGCCCTGGGCCCGGGGGGCCGCCTGTTCGAGCCCGAGGCGGGGGGCGAGGTCCGCCAGATGGGCGTCGACCTTCCCGAGGGGTGGATGGGTGTCGACATCGGGCCGGGGACGGCGGCCGCCTTCGGTGACGTCATCCACGAGGCCCGCACTGTGTTGTGGAACGGCCCCATGGGGGCCTTCGAGGATCCCCGCTTCGCCGCCGGGACCGAGGCCGTGGCCCGGGCCATGGCCGAGACCCGGGCCTTCACCGTGGTGGGCGGCGGCGATTCGGCCGCCGCCGCCCGTCGTTTCGGCGTCACCAAGGCCATGGACCACGTGTCCACGGGTGGTGGCGCGTCGTTGGAGTTGATCGAAAAGGGCGACCTCCCCGGGTTGGAGGCGCTGAGAGGAGCCCCGAATGTCGTCTGATCGCAAGCCCCTCATCAGCGGCAACTGGAAGATGCACCTCAACCACCTCGAGGCGATCACCACCGTCCAGCAGCTCAGCTACCTGCTGAGCGAGGACGACTACGAGGCGGTCGAGGTGACCGTCCATCCACCCTTCACCGCCCTGCGCAGCGTGCAGACGGTGCTGCAGGCGGACCGCATCCCCATCGTGTTGGGCGCCCAGAACTGCCACTGGGAGAGCGAGGGGGCCTACACCGGTGAGGTGTCACCGGCCATGCTGGCCAAGCTCGACGTGCGTTACGTGATCGTCGGCCACTCCGAGCGACGCCAGCTCTTCGGCGAGAGCGACGAGATCGTCGCCCGCAAGCTCCGGGCCGTCCTGGGTGCGGCGATGACGCCGATCCTGTGCGTGGGCGAGACCCTCGAGGAACGCGAGGAGGGTCGTGCTCTCGACAAGGTGGCGGGCCAGGTCCGGGCGGCCCTCGACGGTCTGGGGGCCGACACGGTGGGCGGCCTGGTCGTGGCCTACGAGCCCATCTGGGCCATCGGGACGGGTCGCACGGCGAGCGCGGCCGACGCCCAGGAGATGTGCGCCCACATCCGTTCCCTGGTGGCCGACGGCTGGGGCCCAGCGGCGGCCTCGTCCCTGCGGATCCAGTACGGCGGCTCGGTCAAGCCGGTCAACGCCCCCGAGCTGATGGCCCAGGACGACATCGACGGGGCCCTGGTCGGCGGGGCGAGCCTGGTGGCCGACGACTTCGCCCGGATCGTCAACCACCGCCTCTACGGGGCCTGAACCGGCCCCGGGCGCTGGTACCCTGCGGGGGTCCGGGTGAAACGGAGCGTCACGTGATCTACCTCGTCGCCACCATCCATGTCATCAGCGCCCTGACGCTGATCTTCCTCGTCCTGCTGCACTCCGGCAAGGGCGGGGGCCTGTCGGACATGTTCGGGGGCGGGCTCGGCGCCCAGGCCGCCGGGTCGACCGTGGTCGAGCGCAACCTCGACCGTCTGACCGTCATGGCCGCCCTCGTCTTCGGCTTCACCTCTACGGCCTACGCCCTTCTCGCCGGCTGAGCCGGCCCGGCACCCGCCGCCCGCGGACGGAGGGTCCTCCCCCCGGGAGAACGGCACCGACCTTGCCCAGCGGCGGCTTCAGGTCGGCGCCACGGTGCCGATGGAGAGGTGATGCGTCGCCTCTGTGTCCTGTTCGTCGTGCTGGCCGCGGCCTGCGCCCCCTCACGCCCGGAGATCGTCGGTGCTCCCGCCGATGCCGCCGAGGTGACCGCCGCCTCACCGGATGCGGCCGCGGCTGCGGGCGCGGCGGCCGATGGCGTCTCCTCCCCCCGGACGATCCGCCTGGCGGCCGACACGAACTGGGACCGCGATCCGGCGACGGCCGGGCCCCTGGCGCTGTCGCGTCGGGTGCTGGCCGACCTGGCCTACCGGGGCCTGACCCGGGTGGGCCCGCTGGGCGAACTCGAGGGCGACCTGGCCCGGACCTGGACGGTCTCCGACGACGGGCTGGTGTGGACCTTCCACCTGGACCCCGACGCCGTGGCGGCCGACGGTTCGGCGGTCGACGCCGCCCGGGTGGTCACCCGGTTGGACGCCGTCGTGGGGCGCGGCGGCACCGATCAGGCCGCCAGCCTCCTGTGGCCGGTGGCGGGCTGGGCGGAGCGCACCTCGGGTGCCGCGTCTCGTCTGGCCGGGATCACGGCGCCGAACCCGACGACGGTGGAGATCCGCCTCGAGGGCCCCTTCGCCCCCCTGGCGTGGACCCTGGCCGACCCGGCCCTGGGCATCACCTGGCGCGACGGGGAGGAGGGCTTCGTCGCCACCGGGGCCTTCGCCTGGGACGGGGACGTCCTCATCGGGATCGACGACGCCGTGTCGGGCCTGCGGGTGGAGCCGGTGGCGGGGGACGGCGACCCGGCGGCGGTGGCCGCTGCCTTCACCGCCGGTGACCTGGACTGGGCCGTCCTGACCCCGGGGGCGCCGAGTGTCGACATCCCCGGTGACACGGTCCGTGTCCCCCTCGACGCCGAACTCGGTCTGGCCGTGCTCCTCGCCGATCCGGGCCCGCGGCGGGCGGTGGCGGCAGCCCTCGATCCCACCGAGCTGCGGGACGCGGTCCCCGGTCTGATCCCCACCCCGATCGTGAGTCCGAGCGCCGACGGTTCGACGCCGGCCTCGCTGGTGGTGGCCTCGGGCACGGGCGCCCTCGACCCGCTGGCGGAGGCGGTGGCGGCCCAGCTCACGGCG
>RFFY01000616.1 GCA_003697065.1 Actinomyces sp.
CCGTGGGCCGACAACATGATGGGCCGTCCCGGCGGGACCTCGGCGATGTCGTCGACGAAGACGACCCCGAGACGCTCGAAGCGTTCGACGACGAGCTGGTTGTGGACGATCTCGTGGTAGCAGTACACGGGCGGCTCGAAGGCCCGCACCATCCACGCCAGGGCCTTGATGGCCATCTCGACGCCGGCGCAGAAGCCCCGCGGGGCGGCCAGCAGGACGGTGTCGACCCGCCCGTTCGCGCCGGACCCGGGGCGTGACGCGTTCTCGTCGCGGGCGGGAGGCTCGGGCGGGGCCACGAGGGGCAAGGCTAGCGACGGCGTCAGCGCACGATGGTGCGGGCCGTGCGGCACACGGTGCGGGTGCCGGCCACGCCGGGCAGGGCGGGGGCCACGACGAGGTCGACGTCGACGCAGGCGGTCAGGGTGACCCGGGGCCGCCCGTCGGGCGCCGACACGATCTCGAGGGTGGTCAGACGGGTGCCGGGCGGCGCCGACCGGGCGAGCGTCGTGCGGGCCACCGCCGTCGCCCGGGGTCCGTCGAGGCGCAGGCGACCCGTGGTGCGCAGCTCGGTCACGTCGAGGGCGGCGAGGGTGTCGTCGGCGGCGGCCGAGGCGGCCAGGCCCAGCTCCCGGGCGCGGACCTGCACGAGGCCCAGGTCGATGGCGATGGCCCCCAGCACGAGCACGGCCATGAAGGCGGCTGGGAAGAGGAGCAGGACCGAGCCCGTGTCGCCCCGCCTCGACACCTCCCGCCTCAACACGTCGCCCTCCCCGGGACCCCGGAGCGGTAGGGGTCGACGAGCTCGCTGGCGCGGCCGCGCACGGTGAGCAGGGACCCGAAGCCGCCGACGAAGGGGACGGTCACAGCCGGTACCCGGTAGGAGACCTCGAGGGTGACGCGGCTGCACCGGACGAAGCCGCGCTCGGCGACCACGGGACCGACACCGGCCCGCCCCGGATCACGACCGAGGGCGACGAGGGTCTCGCGGGCGCGTGCTTGGGCCCGGGCGGCGGCGCTGGTCCCGTCGGGGGCCTCGACGAAGGCGCGTACGCCCTCGTGGGCGGCGGAGGTGACGGCCAGGCGAGCGTCGACGACGGCCCAGGCGTTGGCGATGATCAGCACGGCGGCCACCAGGATCAGGAACCCGAAGGGGAGGACCTCGATCCCGCCCACCTGACCCCGGTCGCCCGCCAGACGCCGTCGGAGTGGGGTGGCGACGGGTGGGCCCGGGTGCAGGGTCGACGGCGAAGCGGCGTTCACCTCAGGGTCTCCGTTCTGATCTCGAGAGTGCGGTCCACGCGTCCGAGGCCGGTGAGGCGTCCGACGAGGGACGGAACGAGGTCCGGGTGGTCGGCGACGACACGGGCGCGGACGACGTCGGGATCGGTGCAGTCGATGCGCAGGCGGGCACGCCCATCGCGTCCGTAGCCGCCCAGGGCGGCCACGAACTCCCGTTCGGCGACGAGGGCGGCCGCGCAACGCCGGCCCTCGGCGTCGGCACTCGCCACCCGGCGGGCGGCGTCGTGGGCCGCCCCCGTCACGACGGTGGTGGCATACAGGTCGAACAGGACCTGGACGGCGACCAGAAGCATCACGCAGAACACGGCGAACCCGGCGACGGTGCCGAGCAGGCCCGCCCCCGTCTCCGCCTCGAAGCGGGCTGGTGCCGGCGTCACCGGCCGATCCGGGTCACCTGGGTCTCGATGTTGGCCTCGGCGCCGGTCCAGATGCGGTTGAAGGCCACCCACATGGCGGCGCCGATGAAGGCGACGATGAGCACGGCGATGGCCGCCGAGATCACCCCCTCACCGCGGTCGCCCACCAGGCGTCCGGTGCGTCGGTTGAGGCGGTGGACACCGAGGCGGACGGCGGTCCAGGTGGTCTCGATGGTGAACATGGTGTGTCTCCTGTCGGTGACGGGTACGGGGAACGGGGACACCCGGGTCTCAGGCGGCGAAGACCGAGAGGGCGTCGACGAACGGGACGGCCATGAGCAGGACCCCGGGCACGAGGGCGGCGACGGTGACAGGGATCCAGACCTGCTGGTTGCGGCGCTCGATGGCCTCGATGGTCCGGCGGTGGGCCTCCTGACGGGCGTGTCGCGCCTCGGCGGCGACGAGGGCGGACAGATCGGCGGTGTCGCGCTCGAGGGCGAGGACCGACACCAGACGGTCGACGGCATCGACGCGCGCCCGCTCGGCCCACTCCCGCAGGGCGGCGTGCTCGTCGAGGCCGTGGCGCAGGCGGGCGACGACGAGGGCGAGGTCGGCGGCACAGGCGCCCCCGCCGCGGACGGCGACCCGTTCGAGGGCGCCGCTGAGTGACCAACCGGCCCCGAGGAGGGTCCCGATCTGCTCGGCCACGACGGGGAGCTCGCCGAAGAGCTGCTCCTGCCAGGCGGTGGCCGCCCGGGTGACGCCGTGCTCGACCCACAGCACGGCCAGGACCGGGGGGACGAGCACCACGACGGCGGCGAGAGCACCGGGAGCGCCGAGGGCCACGGCGGTGGCGCTGCCCGCCAGCAGGGCGACGAGGGCCAGGGCCACCTGGCGCAGCCGGACCTCGAGGTCGCTGCGCCGGTCGTGGGCCCGTTCGAGGCGCACGCTGAGCGGTTCGTCGATGCCGAGGCCGGCGGCCAGGGTGTCGCCGGCACGGGTCAGCAGGGGTGCACACACGGCCCCGAGGTCGGCTACCGTCCAGCTCCGCCCCCGGCGACCGGCGCCGGGCAGGTGAGGAGCGAGGCGGTCGGCCAGGCTGGCCCGTCGGAACCAGGGCACCTCGGCGAGCACCAGGGTCAGGCCGACCCAGGCCAACAGTGTCGCCACGCCCACGAGACGGAGCGTCATGGCGTGTCCCCGACGCCGGCCGCGCCGAAGACCCGGCGGGGTTCGGGCAGACGCATGATGCGGCCCGCCCACCACCAGCAGGCGGCGACGAGGAGGAGAGCGACGACCACGACGGCCTGCCCGGTCGGGGTGCGGTAGGCGGCCCGACCGTCGCCGATCGACAGGCCGGCGAGGGCCATGCCGGCGGGCACGAGGAGGACGAAGAGGCGGGCGAAGCGGGCGCCGGCGAGACGGGAGCGGGCGTCGCGGCGGGCGCCGACCTCGGCCCGGCGCGCCTCGGCCAGGTCGCTCAGGCGACGGTCGAGGTCGCCGCCGCCGACCTCGTGGGCGACGAGGAGGGTCTCGGCCACGGCGTCGGCGGTGGGGTCGGCGAGCTCCCGGGTGAGAACCCCGAGGGCCCGGCCGAAGTCGACGGTGAGGGCCCACTCCCGCCGGGCGGCGACGAAGGCCCTCCTGTACTCCTCGGGTGCCCGTTCGCCGACGGCGAACAGGGCCCGGGGCACGGAGCGCCCGAGCGACACGATCTGGATCCGCATCTCGTCGAGGAG
>RFFY01000617.1 GCA_003697065.1 Actinomyces sp.
GCCGTCGTCGTGGGTGGGGCGGTGGTGGGGGGCGGGGCGGTGGTCGTGGTGGTCGTCGTGGTGGTGACGAGGGCGGCGTTGCGCGCCAGCAGGAGGGCCTCGGCGGCGTGGGCGGCGCGCACCGAGGCGGCCAGGGCCTCGGCCCGGGCGATGCGGCGGGCCTCGGCGCGCTCCCGGGCCGCCGACCACGCCCGCGCCCGGGCGGTCAGGGCCGCCAGGTCGATGCGGGCGAAGGGGCTGAGGGACACGGCGCCCACGGGGGGATCGACGGCGCCGGATCCCCCGGCGCCGGCCGTCGGAGTCGCCACGCCCACGATGCCCGCGGCGACGAGGGCCGCGAGGCAGATGGCGAGAGCGCGGCGAGCGCGCCGAGGAGAGCACGATGCGGCGAGAACGCGGCGAGCGCGCCGAGGAGAGCACGATGCGTCCAGAGCTCCGTCCTTTCCCCTCCTGGACCGACGCGCGACGGTAGCCCTTTCGTAACCTGTCCGCAACCTGTTCGCCGCCGAGCCGACCCGGCGGGGCCCGTCGCTCAGTCGCCGGAGTCCCCGAGGCCGTAGACGGCGACGGCGTTGGCCGTCGTGGCGGCCTCGACCTCATCCACCTCGCGGCCGACGGCGGCGGCCACGGCGGCGCCCACCACCGGCACCAGGGCGGGTCGGTTGGGCTTGCCGCGGTGGGGCACCGGCGCCAGGTAGGGACTGTCGGTCTCGACCAGGATCCGCTCGAGGGGGGTGACGGCAGCGGCCGCCCGCAGCTCGTCGGCCGACGGGAAGGTCACGATGCCCGAGAACGACAGGAACGCCCCCCGCTCGAGGGCGGCGGTCGCCTCGTCGGGCCCCCCGGTGAAACAGTGGAAGACGGTGGGCTCAGGCACACCCTCGCGATCGAGCACGGCGAAGGTGTCGTCCCACGCCTCCCGGGTGTGGATGACCAGGGGCAGGCCGTGGCGGTGGGCGAGCTCGATCTGGGCGGCGAAGACATCGCGCTGCACGGACCGGGGCGAGTGGTCGTAGTGGTAGTCGAGCCCGCACTCCCCCACCGCCACGATCTCGGGCTCGCCCAGCAGCTCCTCGAGACCGTCGAGTCCGTCCTTGGCGTCATGGGGATGCACTCCGGCGGTGGCCCACACCCCGGCGAAGCGACGGGCCACCTCGAGGGCCCGGCGTGACTGGTCGACCGTGGTGCCCACCGTGACGAGACGGGTGACCCCGGCGTCCCGGGCCTCGTCGACGAGCTCGACCACCTTGGGCGTGTCGGCCGGCGGGAGATGGCAGTGCTGATCGGTCCAGGCCACGCCGCGTCCCCTCAGGCGTCGTCGTCGACGAGCTCGGCGAGGTCGACCTTGGTGAACAGGGGCGACGGACGATCGATGGGGGTACCCACGCGGACCTCGGGCCGCGACCAGGACGTCACCTCGCCGAGGACCGGGTCGAGGCGGCGCGTGGTGTGGGGCAGGTAGGGGGCGAGCCCCACCCGGACCCCGGCGATGGCCTCCAGAGCGGTGACGAGGACGGTGTCGGCCCGCTCGGGGTCGCTGCGCCGCAGAGCCCACGGCTCGGTGGCGTTGAGGTACACGTTGACGGCCTGGGCGGCGTCCATGGCGGTGCGCAGCCCGGCGCGCAGCTCGACCCGTTCGATGTGCTCGGCGCCCCGGGCGAGGAGCTCGTCGACGGTGGCGAGCAGTTCGGTGTCCGCCGACTGGCGCTCACCGGTGACGGGAACGGCCCCGTGCTGCTTGTGCAGCATCGACAGGACCCGGTTGACGAGGTTGCCCCAGGTGGCGACGAGCTCCTCGTTGATGCGCCGGCCGATCTCGGCCATCGTGACGTCGGTGTCGCTCTGCTCGGGGAAGGAGGCGGCGAGGGCGTAGCGCAGGGCGTCGGGTTCGAACACCTCGAGGGCCTCGCCGATGGTCAGCCCGATCCCGCGGCTGGCAGAGGCCTTGCCGCCCTTGAAGGTGACGTACTGGTTGGCCGGGACGTCGGTGGGTAGCTGGAGCCCCCCGTAGCCGAGAAGCATCGCCGGCCAGAAGATGGCGTGGAAGGGGATGTTGTCCTTGCCCACGAAGTAGTAGGAGCGGGCGTCGGGGTTCTCCCACCAGTGGCGCCAGGCCTCGGGCTCGCCCCGCCGCTGAGCCCACTCCTTGGAGGCCGACAGGTAGCCGATGACGGCGTCGTACCACACGTAGATGCGCTTGCCGGGCCCGAGGTCGGGGACGGGGATCTCGACCCCCCAGTCCAGGTCGCGGGTGATGGGACGGTCCTGGAGGCCCTCGTCGACCCAGCCGCGGGCGAAGTTGAGGACGTGACGCCGCCAGCCCACCCGGGTGTCGAGCCAGGCACGCAGGGGCTCGGTGAAATCCGACAGGCGGAAGTAGAAGTGCTCGGTGTCGCGCAGCACGGGCGTGACGCCGGTGATCTTGGAGCGGGGCTCGACGAGGTCGGTGGGGTCGAGGGTGCGGCCGCAGTTGTCGCACTGGTCGCCGCGTGCCTCGCCGTAGCCGCAGTGGGGGCAGGTTCCCTCGATGTAGCGGTCGGGCAGGAAGCGCTCGGCCGTGGGGTCGTAGTACTGCTGGGTGGTGCGCTTGTCGATGTAGCCGTTCTCGAGGTGGCGCAGGAACATGTCCTGGGTCACCCGATGGTGGTTCTCGGTGCCGGTGGAGGTGAACAGGTCCCAGCTGATGTCGAGGGCTTCCCAGTTGGCGAGGAACTCGCGGTGGTAGCGCTCGCTGAGCTCGGCCGGGCTGATCCCCTCGGCGTCGGCCCGCACGGTGATGGGCGTGCCGTGCACGTCGGAGCCGCTCACCATGAGGACCTCGTTGCCCGCCAGGCGGTGGTAGCGGGCGAACACGTCGGCGGGGAGGTAGGCGCCGGCGAGGTGCCCCAGGTGACGGGAACCCGAGGCGTAGGGCCAGGCGACGGCGACCAGGATGGGCGTGGACATCGCCAGCGAGGCTAGCTGGGGACGCCCCGTCGCCGGTCGGACGCCGCTCAGGCGCCGCTGACCTGGCGTAGGGACGGGCCCTCGACCAGACGGGGCCCGTCCTCGAGGCCCGCCCGCTCCCTCAGCTCGTCGACCTCCTCGAGGGTCCGCTGGAGCTTGCGACGCCGCACCCCGCAGAGCTCGTCGAAGCTCTTGTTGAAGGTGGACCGCTGCCTGTCGACCTTCTCGAGATGCTCGACGAAGCGCTCCCACTGGTCACCAAAGCGGGCGAGGACCTCGAGCATCTGGCGGGAGGCCCGCTCCACGGCAAGGTTGTCCACGGCCTGGCGCACCACCCCGAGGACGGCGAAGAGGGTGCTCGGTGAGCACAGCACGACCTTGTGGGCGAGGGCATGGTCGAGCAGGTCGGGATCGTGCTCGTGGACGAAGGCGTAGATGCTCTCGTTGGGGATGAACAACAACACGAAGCCGACCGTCGAATCGGCGTCGGTGTAGCCCCGGCCCGCCAGCTCCTTGACCCGGGCGCGCACGTCGCGCAGGAACTGGGTGCGAGCCGTCGACGCCTCGGCCTCGTGCTCGCTCTCGAGGAAGCGCAGGTAGTTGTGGACGGGGAACTTGACGTCCATGTGCAGGGTCTGGCCGTCGGGCATCAGGAAGGTGAAATCGGGGCGGGTGCCGCCGGGCAGGGTCTGCTGGCGCAGGTAGTTGACGTTCTCGCGCAGGCCGGCGGCCCGCAGCACGTCGTCGGCCATGCGTTCGCCCCACTGGCCCCGCACCTGGGGGTTGGCGAGTGCCTCGCGCAGGCTCTGGGTGGTCTCGGCCAGGACCTTCTGCTGCTCGGTGACGGCCCTCAGTCCGGCGACCAGCTGACCGCTCTGACGCTCCTTCTCCTTTTGGAGTTCGGCCACCAGGCGCCGGACCTGGGCCAGTTCGGCGTTGATGGTGCCGACCTGCTGGTCCAGGGCGCTCGACATGCCCGTCACCTTCTCGCCCACCACCTCGGTGAGCCCTCCGACCCGCGTCTCGACCAGCTTGTCGACGGCGTCGAAGGTGCGCCTCAGTTCGGCATCGAGACGCTCGATGCGCTCCAGAGCCCGGTCGACACCGCTGTGGTCCTCGGCGGCGCGGCGGTGGGCGTCGCGGCGGGCCCACCAGGCGCCGAGGGCGGCGCCGCCCAGGGCGACGAGGAGGCTGACGACGGCCACGAGAGCGGCGATGACGAGGTTCACGATCATGGGGCGATCGTAGGGAGGGCCTGTGACAGGCTCGGGGATGGGGAACCGGCGAGGCGCCGGACCAGGGGTCCCGGCGGTTCGGTGAGGAGCCAGGGTCGTACCAGAGCCACGCCGGCGGCCGGGTCGCCCCACACCAGGTGCACGGTCACGGCCCGTTCCGCCACGCCGGCGGGTTCGGGCCGCACCTCCTCGACCTCGGGGCGGGGCGGCTCGTCGGTGAGGACCGGCCGGGTCCCCGACACGGCGGCCACCACGACAGCGCCGGCCACATGGCCACGCAGGCCCCGCACCGGTTCGGTCCGCCGGCGGGGACGAGGGCCGTCGATGGCGGCGAGCACCTCGGGGTCGTACACCTCGGCCAAAACGTCGTGGGTGGCCCCGCCGGCGCTCCGGTCGCCGGCGCCGGTACCGGGCATCGGCTGCCCCGTCACCCGGTCACCGGGCCGTCGGCCCCGTCGAGGTCGAGAGCCAGCTCGTAGGCCCGTCGCCGCCGGACCCCCAACGCCGTCGCCACCGAGGCGGCGGCGTCGCGGCGCGAGGCCCCGGCGGCGAGCTCGTCGCGCAGGGCGGCCCGGACCACCTCGTCGTCGGCCGGCGGCGGCGGGGCCGCTCCCTCCACCACGATCACCACCTCGCCCCTCAGCTCGCCGAGACGCTCGGCCAGTTCGCCCAGGGTGGCCCGTTCGACCTGTTCGTGGAGCTTGGTGAGCTCGCGGGCCACGACGGCGCGCCGCTCGGGGCCGCAGGCCGCGGCGAGGTCGGCGAGGGTGGCACCGACCCGGTGGGGTGACTCGTACACCACGACGGTGCGGGACTCGGCGGCGATGGCGGCCAGACGCTCGGCCCGTTCGCGTCCGCGCCGGGGCAGGAACCCCTCGAAGACGAAGCGGTCGGCGGCCAACCCGCTGACGGCGAGAGCGGCCAGCACCGCCGACGGCCCCGGCACCGCGGTCACCTCGTGACCGGCGGCGAGGGCGGCGTCCACGAGGCGACGCCCGGGATCCGACACGGTCGGCGTACCGGCGTCGCTCACCAGCACCACCCGGCGACCGGCGGCCAGCAGGCCGGTGACCTCGGCCACGGCGGCCCGCTCGGTGTGCTCGTCGACCCTCAACAGACGTCGGGCCCGCAGTCCGCTGAGCTCCAGGAGACGCCCCGTGCGCCGGGTGTCCTCGCAGCACACGAGATCGGCGGCCTCGAGCTCGTGGCGGGCCCGGGGCGACAGGTCGCCCAGGTTCCCGATGGGCGTGGCGACGAGCACGAGGGTGCCGCTCATGACCTCACCTCGAGCTGGACCCCGGGCTCCACACCCCAACGGGCGAAGGAGCCGGCCTCGGCCTCGATGACCGAGCGGGCCCGCCACACCGGGCGCCCGAGGCGGTTGGGCGCCATGGTCGTCACCTTCAGGACCACCAGGTCCCGGTCGCAGTGGGCGACGTCGATGGCGAAGCGCATCCCGAAGGTGTGGACCTGGCGGGCCGGCCGCAGGAGCAGGGCCCCCTCGATGCCGTCACGGCCCAGCAGACCCCGCCGGCGGGCACGCCGGGTGTCGGCGATCTCGAGGGAGGCGATGACATGGTCACCGGCCACCAGCCAGGCCATGCCCGGCAATCTAGGCGGCCCCGCACCGGGGGAGGCGGCGTCCCGGTGCGCCGGACCCGCCGGGGGCTCAGGTCCGAGCGGCGGCGTAGGGCAGCCAGCGGCCCTGCTCGAAGTCGTAGAGCTTGCAGGTGCGGGTGGCGGCGAGGTAGTCGCCGAGGCGCAGACGCCGCTCGATGACCCGGCCGGGAAAGGCCTCGGCGATGGCGGCCGCCGCCTCGTCGAGGTGGTAGCAGGGGATGCGCATGTCGACGTGGTGGGGCATGTGCACGAAGATCGAGTGGAAGAAGAGGCGGTCGAGCACGGCCGGGATGCGCAGGACGGTCGTGCCGTCGAGCTGGCCGGCCACCTTGTCCCACTTGGCCCGAGGGTGCCAGCGGATGGCGGGGTCGATGTGGTGGACGTAGACCGTGGCCCCGATGGTCCAGATGAAGGCCAGGAAGGGCATGACGACGACCTTGGTCACCATCCACGCGGCGCCGACGAGATCACCGGAGGCCAGGCCCCCGAGCAGGGCGACGCCGGTGACGACGAGGGCCACCACCGTGTACAGGAACCAGCGGTCGCGGCGGATGGCGGCCGCCCACTTGGCGGGCGGGTTGCGGTAGGCGATCATCTTCTCCCACCACACCGTGCGCAGGTAGTAGAGGCCGGCGCCGGCCCAGGACCACTCGATGCGGTGCAGGAGGCGCTGGCGCCGGCTCATGGCCCGGTAGGCCTCGGCGGTGGCGGGGTGCCAGACGAAGTCCATCCGTTCGCGCACCGTGTGGCCGTGGTGGATGCGGTTGTGGCCGAGCACCCAGGCCTCGTGGATGTGCAGGGAGGGCACGAACAGGATCCGCCCGAGCCAGCGGTTCAGGCGGGCCGACGGGGTGAACGAGCCGTGGGCGGCGTCGTGGCCGAGGATGAACAGGCCCGAGACCGCCCAGCCGGCCACGACCCACAGGGGCACGAGCAGCCACCAGGTGTCGACGGCGACGAGGGCCGCCACCACGAGGCCGTACACGACGAGGCTGCGGGCGACGAGGGCGAGGGCCCGTGGTGTGGAACGCTCCCGGCACCGTGGCGGGACGGCGTCGATCACGTCCTTGAGGGTCGCGGGAGCCGACGGGGCCGACGTCGGCGCGGCGCCCGTGGCGGGGGTGTCCATGAGTGTCACGAGCGCAAGCCTACCTACTGGTCGGCAGGCTGTCTACCACCTGGTAGGCATCCGCCCGAGGGGCCGGGCCCGCCGGGTCGCGGACCGGCTCACACGTTGAAGCGGAACTCCATCACGTCGCCATCGGCCACCACGTAGTCCTTGCCCTCGGACCGCACCTTGCCCGCCTCGCGCGCCGCGTGCCACGAGCCGGCGGCGAGCAGCTCGTCCCATTGGATCGTCTCGGCCCGGATGAAACCCCGCTGGAAGTCGGTGTGGATGACGCCGGCGCACTCGGGGGCGGTGGCACCCGCCCGGAAGGTCCACGCCCGGCTCTCCTTTTCACCCGTGGTGAAGAAGGTCCGCCGGCCCAGCAGGTGATACGCCGAGCGCAGGAAGCGCGGGAGCGCCCCCTCGCCCAGACCGAGCGCCTCGAGCATCTCGACCCGCTCGTCGGGGTCGAGCTGGGCCGCCTCCGCCTCGAGCTGCACGCACATGGGCACCACCTCGGCGCCCGCCAGCTCGACCCGCACCGGCTCGGCCAGGGCCTCGGCCTCGTCCAGCTGGTCCTCACCCACGTTGACGACCGCCAGCACCGGCTTGTTGGTCAACAGGAACAGGTCGCGCAGGGCGCCACGCTCGTCGGCCGAGAGGGCCGAGCGGTACAGGGGCGTCCCCTCGCCCAGAGCGGCGGCCGCCTTCTCCATGACGGCGATGACGCCGGCGAGCGAGCGGTCGCCCTTCAGCGCCCGCTGGGCCTTGGCCAGCTGGCGCTCGACGGCGGCCAGGTCGGCCAACGCCAGCTCGATCTCGAGCACCCGCAGGTGCTCCAGCGGGTCGGCCGGACCCGGAACGTCGTCGTCGGGGAAGGCCCGCAGGACGAACACGATGGCATCGACCTCACGGATGTGGGCCAAAAAGGCGTTGCCCAGACCCTCGCCCCGGCTCGCCCCCTCGACCAGACCCCCGATGTCGGTGAACTGCACGGTGGCGGGCACGACCTTGCGGCTCCGGCTCATCTCGGCCAGCCGGTCCAGGCGCTCGTCGGGCACCCGGGCCACCCCCACGTTGGGATCGGTGGTGGCGAAGGCGTAGGGGGCGGCCAGCGCCCCTCCACCGGCGAGGGCGTTGTACAGGGAACTCTTGCCCGCGTTGGGCAGACCCACGAATCCGAAGCGTTCCATCGACTCTCTCCGACGACGACCGCTGCAGGCTAACGGCGCCCACCGGCTCGCGATTCCCCGGTCCGCGACCGGGTCGCCTTCCACCGGGGCGCCGGCACCGGTAGCGTGTCGGACCGATGTCCGATCTCGCCTCCCCCACCGGCGTCGGCGGCGCCGCGGCCCCCGGCGGCGGCACCCTCGAGGGCGCCGCCCTCGACGACGACGCTGTCGCCCGGGCCCAGCGGGTCTTCTCGGTGTCGGTGATGATCTCGGCCGTCCGCTGCACCCTCACCTACGTGGTGCTGCCCTGGCTGGCGCCCGCCGTGGGGCTGGCGTCGGGGGTCGGACCCGCCATCGGCATTCCCGTGGGGACCGTCGCCATCGCCGCCAACGTCGCCAGCATCCGACGCTTCCACCGGGCCCGCCACCCGTGGCGCTGGTACGTCAGCGCGGTCAACGTCGGCATCATCGGCCTGCTCGTCGTCCTCGTGGGCGGCGACCTCCTCGACCTGCTCACCTGACCCGGTTCGGGTCAGCGGCGCCGGCGGCGGCTCCGGCTGACGGCCGTCGCCGCCAGCAGGGCGATGACCACCAGGACCCATCCCCGCCCACCGGTCGAGGAGACATGGGCGGGCACCGGGCCGGTCCCGTCGGGGCGAGTGGTCGCCGGGGTCGAAGCGAGCGCCGGCACCATCCGCCGCTCGGCGACGTAGACGCACGCCATGCCCACGGCGACCAGGACGACACCCGACAGGGCCAGGGCCCCGTCGGAGGACCCCGTGCGGGCCAGACGCCCCACGAGCGCCGATGCGTCTCCCCCGTCGGCGACCACCAGGCTCGGATAGGGGTCGAGGTTCACCCCGTCGGGTCCCACGATCTCGAAGTGGAGGTGGGCCGGGGTGTTCTCGGCGTTGCCCGAATCGCCGACATAGCCGAGCGGGTCACCGGCGCCGACCCGTACCCCGATGGCGATACCGGGGGCGAAGGCGAACTCGGGTCGGTTCGATCCGTCGTCGGTGCCCGGCGCGTCGTTGTCGAGATGCACGTAGTAGTAGCGACGCCCGTCGTCGCCGGCGATGACGACCATGTTCCCGGCCCGGTTCCCGTCGGCGACCCGGACCTGGACCACCGTGCCGTCGACGGCCGCCACCACCGGCGTGTGCTTGTCGGCGAAGATGTCGATGCCCTGGTGGAGCCGGGTCCCCCCGTCACGGGGGGCGTGCCAGTCGTCGACGAAGCGGTGGGGGCCGGCCACCGGGAACACGATGGCGACCACGGGTGCGTCGCCGGTCACGACCCGGCGGGCGGCGGGCCCGCGGGGACCGTCGTCGGCGCCGCCGGCGGCACCCGCCGGGGTGGCCGCCACCACGACGAGGGCGAGAGCGAGGAGCGCGACCCGGGACGCCAGCCGCGACCGTCGTCCCCGTCGGTGACCCCGGTCGCTCACGTCTCCGCCGCTCACCGGTGTGACGCTAGTCACCATCGGCTCCCGGGGCCACCGCGGGCGACGGCCGGAGGCCGCCCCCGGGTCGGCGGGGCGACCTCCGTCGCGGGCGTCAGGCCTCGATCATGTAAGCGAGGCAGGTGAAGGTGCCCGAGGCATCCCCCGCCGGCGAGTCGTCGAAGCTGTTGCGGAGGTCGGTGGCGGCGAAGCTCCCCGACACGGGAAGGAGCATCTCACCGTCGACGTCACGGGGTTCGCCGACCTCGTCGATCTCGACGGTGCCCGCCGCCACCGCGAAGGTGGCTCCCTCGTCGGACAGGGGCGAATCGTACGGTGGTGACACGATGAAGTCGTAGGTCTCGTAGACACCCGGCCGGAGCTCGCCGTCGGTCACGACCCACAGGTCCAGGCTCCACCCGTCGTCGCTCGGGATGGCGCTCAAAGCGAAGGACCCGTCGGAGTAGGCGCTGCAGTCGAGCTCCTGGCCCGCGTACTCCTCGTGCACCCCGAGGGGAGATGTCACCTCCAGGACGCCTCGCTGGTCGCCGAAGGGACCACCGACACCCGGGGCCGAGCCGGCCGTGTCGTCTGCGATGTCGGGGGCCTCGCCGCAGATGCTGCTGATGTAGGCGTCGATGCGCTCGGACGCGGCGTCGAGCTCGTCGCTCACCACCAGATCGGCGTCGAGGAGGTCTCCGCCGGCCACCGCCTCGGCCACCCGCCGGAAGTGCTCGGCCCACGCCCGGGCGTCGTCGGCGATCTCCGGTGCCGTCTCCGCCAGCTGCTCGTAGGCGGCCGCCAGCGACTCGTAGCCGCTGGCGTCGGCATTGCCCTCCTCGTCGGCGAAGGACCCGCCGAAGGCCGCCCCGAAACCGGTCATGATCTCGGCGCACAGATCGGACCCCACGCCGACAGCCGCGCCGGCGCCCGCTCCCGCCGAGCCCGACCCCTCGGCGCCGCCCGAGTCCCCGCCCGAGGTCTCCGCGCCACCCGAGCTCGTTGCCGCGGTACGCGCCGCGAAGCCGCCGCCGTCACCGCCGCCTCCGCACGCGGACGCCACGAGGGCGAGCGCCACCAGGGCGGCCACCACCGCCGGACCCCGCCTGCGCCGGCGTCCCGGCGGACGGCGCCCGTCCCCGACTCCGGCGGTCCCGTCTCGTCGGGACACCGTCATCTCGCCCCGCCTCTGGGGGCCGCGCTCGTCCATCAGGGTGCCGAGGTCGTCCATGGGCAGGATCGTGCAGGACGCCCCCCCGCCCGTCATGAGTAGCCGACTACCTACCCGATCGCCGGCGCCGGGTGGCCCCCGCTACCCTCCGGCCCGTGGACTGGCCCTTCGTCGGCCGGGCCGCGGAGATCAGGGCGGCCCGCAACGCCCTCACCGGTGTGCCGCCCCGCAGCGTCCTGGTGCTCGGGGCCGCCGGTGTCGGCAAGACCAGCCTGGCCCGTCACCTCCTGACCGAGATGACCGCCCGCGGTCGCGACGCCCGATGGGTCACGGCCTCCCCGGCGACCGCTCCCCTTCCCCTGGGCGCCTTCGCCGACCTCCTGCCTCCCGACCCACCCC
>RFFY01000618.1 GCA_003697065.1 Actinomyces sp.
GGTCGGCGTCGGCGGCGCGTCCCAGGGGTCGACGGTGGGGTGTCCCGGCGCCGGCTCGGGAACGGTCCGCGTCGGGAGATCCCCGAGCCCCGGCGCGTGTGCCGGACGGGCGAAGGGATCGGCGGGTGAGGGTGGGGCCCAGGCCGCCGGATCCGGGCGCGACGGGTGAGCGAGATCGGCGAAGGGGTCGGGCGAGAAGGCGGTCTCGGGCCGGACCGGGGCGACGGGCGGCGACGCGGGCGGGGTCGGGTCGGTGAGAGAGCGCAGCAGGGTCCGGGGGGCGTCGGCGTCCTCGGGGTGCACGGCGATCTGACGCTCGACGGGCGCCTCGTCGTTGACCGGGGCGCGGCGGGGCAGTCGGGCGGTGGCGTCACGGGCCAACACCGGCTGGGGGGTGCTCTCGGGTACCGGCAGTTCGGCCAGGCGCTGGCGCATCTCCTCGAGGAGCGACTCGGGCCGGTTGGGGTCGAGCACGCGCGGCACCAGGCGGGGCCGGGTGTCGAGGGAGGCGATGGTGCCGGCCACGGCGGCGACGGCGACGACCGCCGCCCAGATGGCCGGATTGCCGACGTCGCTACCGACCATGACGGCGTGGGCCGAACCCCCCACGGCGGCGGCGGCGGCGAAGAGACGGGCGAGATCGAGACGGGATCCCTCCAGGCGTTCGGCCAGGGCCCCGGCGGCGAAGGAGGCGCACAGGGCCCAGGAGGCGGCCACCCCGACGGTCACCGCCGTCGGCTCCCACCCGGCATCGCCGGGTAGGAGGAGATCACGGGCGGAGAGCCCGGTCCGCCCATCGACGAGGGTGGCGGCGGCGTGGGTGAGCACGGCGATCACGGCGAAGCCGGACAGCCAGCGGTGTCCCTGGTCGGCGGCGTCGTCGTCGACGCGCCGGGAGATCACGGGGAGGCGGCCGGCCAGGGCGGTCACGACGACGGCGACAGATGCCGCCCAGGCCACGAGGCCGGCCGCGCGTGTCGCGTTCCACCACAGATCGTTCACCCTCCCGCTATCGACCGCGGAGGGCGTTCCCGTAGGACTTTCGCGCCGGCGGTGCCGGGTGGCGGCGGGAAATGAGCCGATCGGCCCAAGGCAGGCGATGGACCCAAGGCCA
>RFFY01000619.1 GCA_003697065.1 Actinomyces sp.
ACCTTCGTCGACGGGGAGCCGACCGCGCAACGCCCCGGCCGGGTGCTGCGGGGCACCGACCGGGGCGTGACGGCGATCTGAAGCGGGCGGTCCCCGCCCTGTCGACGGGGCCGCGGGGCGCGGTCTACTTGTTGCGACCGAGGTTCGGCTTGCGCCCGTGGTTCGCCTTCGAGCGGCGGGCCTTGACCTTCTTCTTGCTCGTGCGCTTCGACATGGTGACCCAGGCTAGCGGGACACGCCGGTGGACCGTCCGGGATCACCCGGCGGCGACGGAGGTGGACCGTCCGGGATCACCTTGCGGCATGGGAGGCGGATCGTGCGGGATCACCCGGCGGCGTGGGAGGCGGCCCAGGCGCACACGGTATCGGCGTCCCAGGTGTCGACGATGTCGTCGAGGTCGACCCCGCAGCGGGCGGCCTTGTCGGCGCCGTAGGCCTGCCACTCGAGTTGGCCCGGGGCGTGGGCGTCGGTGTCGATGGACACCTTGCATCCCCACTCGAGAGCGAGGTCGAGCAGCTCCTCGGGCGGGTCCTGGCGCTCGGGGCGGCAGTTGATCTCGACCGCCGTGTCGAAGCGGGCGCAGGCGGCGAACACGATCTCGGCGTCGAAGTCCGACGGGGGGCGGCCCCGTCCCGTGAGCTTGCGGTTGGTGCAGTGCCCGAGGACGTCGACGTGGGGGCTGGCGACGGCCCGCACGAGACGCCGGGTCATCTCGTCGCGGGGCATGGCCAGCTTCGAGTGGGCGCTGGCGACCACCAGGTCGAGACGGGCCAGCATCTCGTCGGCCAGATCGAGGGTGCCGTCGGCGAGGATGTCGACCTCCATGCCGGTGAGGAGACGGAAGGGGGCGAGCTCGGCGTTCAGGGACGCGATCTCGTCGAGCTGGGCCGCCAGGCGCTCCTCGTCGAGTCCGTGGGCGACGGTGAGGCGGGCCGAGTGGTCGGTGATCACCAGCCAGTCGTGACCCAGGTCGCGGGCGGTGCGGGCCATGGTGGCGATGTCGGCGCCCCCGTCGGACCAGGTGGTGTGGCAGTGGCAGTCGCCCCGGAGGGCCGCGAGGATCCCGGCGCCCTCGCCGACGGGAACGCGGCTGCGGCGTTCGAGTTCGGCCAGGTAGCCGTCGTCGACACCGGCGAGGGCCTCGGCGATGACCCGGGCGGTGCTCGGCCCGATGCCGTCGAGCTCGGTGAGGGTGCCGTCGGCAGCCCGGCGACGGATCTCGTCGGGTCCGACCCTCTCGACGACGGCGCGGGCCCGCTGGAAGGCGCGGACCTTGGCTGCCGGTGCCAGTTCCCGGTCGAGGTAGTAGACGGCGGCGTCGAGGGCGGCGAGGGGCTCGTGGGGCAGACCCGGGCCGCGTGGCGGATGGGGGTCCGGGGCGGGGGCGGACACGCGCCGAGACTAGCGGGGAGGTGTGAGGACCTCGGCCAGTTCTCCCCGGCCCCGGATCCCGAGCTTGGCGTAGACCGCCGCCAGATGGTTGTCGACCGTGCGCACCGAGATGGCGAGCCGCTCGGCGATCTCGCGGCTCGAGTGGTGCACGGCCAGGTGGGCGACCTCGGCCTCGCGGGGGGTGAGGAGCGGGGG
>RFFY01000620.1 GCA_003697065.1 Actinomyces sp.
AGTTCGACCCCGTCGGCCACCACGAGAGCGCCGACGCCGACCGGGCCGCCGATCTTGTGGGCCGTGACCGACACCAGGTCGGCAGCCGCCGTCGCCTCGTCCACGTCGATCCACGACACGGCCTGGACGGCGTCGGTGTGGACCAGGGCGCCGGGGGCGTGACGGGCCACCACCTCGGCCACGGCAGCCACATCGGTGATGGCGCCCGTCTCGTTGTTCACCGCCATCACCGACACCAAGGCGACCCGGTCGAGGGCGTCGAGGGTGGCGGCCAGGGCATCGAGGTCGACGCTCCCCCGCCGGGTCAGGGGGACGCTGGTCCCGCCGAGGCGCCCGACGGGGTCGAGCACGGCGTGATGTTCGCCGGCACCGCACACCACGGCACCGGGGCGTCGGGCGGCGACACCGCGGACGGCCAGATTGTCGGACTCGGAACCCCCCGAGGTGAACACGATCTCACCGGGCTGGCGTCCCAGGGTCGCGGCGAGCGTCGCCCGCGCCTCGTCGAGGGCCCGCCGCGCCGCCCGGGCGGCGGCGTGGGCGCCGGTGGGATTGGCGTGGTGCCGGGCGACAGCGGCCGTCCACGCCTCGCGGGCCTCGGGGCGCAAGGGGGTGGAGGCGGCGTGGTCGAGATAGGTCTCGAGCGGCACCGGCCCATCCTAGGAGCGCTCCCCGAGGCGTTGTCGGCGGGAGGCGGGCAGACTCGCTCCCGTGACCCCACGACCCGACCCCGGGACCACCACCGAAGCCTCGTCGGGTCGGGGTCGACCGGCCGCCTACGGCGACGCCTTCGCCGACGTCTACGACGAGTGGTACGGCGAGGTCACCGACGCCGAGGCCACCGCCGACGTGGTCGCCGACCTCGCCGCCGGTCGCCGGGTACTCGAGCTGGGCGTCGGCACCGGCCGCCTGGCCGCACCCCTGATCCGCCGCGGTGTCCGCCTCGTCGGGGTCGACGCCTCCGCCGCCATGCTCGAACGCCTGGCCCGGCGTCTCCCCCACCCACTCGGCGTCCGGGCCGACATGGCGGCCCTGCCGGTGGCCGACGCCACCATCGGGCTCGTCCTGTGCGCCGTCAACACCGTGTTCAACCTCGTCGACACGCCCCCGACCCCGCCCGGGCGGACCCAGCGCGCCGCCTTCGCCGAGGCGGCCCGCGTCCTCGAGCCTGGAGGCCTTTTCCTCGTGGAGACCACCGTGGTGACCACGGACCCCCCACCGGCGGGAGTCTCGGTGACACGGCGCTCCGCCGACGGCCTGGTGCTCGCCGCCACACGCTTCGATCCCCACACCGGCGTGGTCGCCGGCCAGCACGTCGAGTTGGGCCCGGGGCACCTGCGGGTACGGCCCTGGTGGATCCGTCCCCTGACCCCGGCGGCGATCGACGCCCTGGCCGCCGCCGTCGGCCTCGTCCCCGCCCACCACTGGGCGGACTGGTCGCAGCGGCCGTTCACCGCGGACGACCCGGTCCGCATCACCGCCTACCGGCGCCCGTGAACCCCACCTGGCCGATGCGTCACCGCCACTCGTCGGTCACAGGAGAGGATCGGTCCAGGTTCCCGCCGCCCACACCGAGCCCGCCACGAACGCCACCGCTACGGCGGCCGTGACGGCCAGGGTCACCCCCGTGTCCCAGCGGCGGCGCAGGGACTCGACCAGAACCGCACCGAGGATCACCCCGCCCAGCAGGCCCCCGAGGTGACCCCCCAACGAGATGCGGGGCACGGCGAAGGTGATGAGGAGGTTCACCGCGATGACGGCGCCCAGCCCCGACGACCAGGGGTCGATGCCCGCCGCCCGTTGCACCATGAGCGCCGCGCCCATGAGGCCGAACACCGCTCCGGAGGCACCCACCGTCGGCACGTCGGGGCTGACGAGGAGCACCCCGAAGGCGCCGGCGAGCAGGGACCCCACGTACAGGCCGGTGAAACGGGCCCGACCCAGGACCCGCTCGAGTTGGGACCCGAGGATCCACAGAGCCCACATGTTGAAGGCCAGGTGGATGAGCCCGTCGTGCAG
>RFFY01000621.1 GCA_003697065.1 Actinomyces sp.
CCACCCCTCGTCGGTGGGGAAGAACCCCCAGTAGTCGAGCATGTCGCCGGCCACGGCGTAGGTGATGTTGTTGGTCGTCAAGGCGAAGCGCTCGACGCTGAGGCTCACCTGGCCCGGCGCCGGAGGCCGCGCCGGCGGATCGACGATCCGGGTGCGGTGCAGATCGTCACGGGCCACCTCCACGAACACGTGGGGGACCCTAGCGGGTCGTTCCGGTGTGACGCGAGGGAGATCACCCGCCCCCCCAACACCCGTTCTGGCTCCTCGAGCGCCTGTGCGGCAGGCGATACGGGAGCCAGAACGGGTGTGGGGAGGGGTGGGGAGGGGTGGGGAGGAGTCGGGTCAGGGTTCGGAGACGCCGAGGTCGGCCATCAGGGCTTCGACGCGCTCACGGATCTCGTCGCGGATCCGACGCACCTCCGGGCGGGACCGGCCGGCGGGATCGGTCACGGCCCAGTCCTCGACCCGGGCACCCGGCTGGACCGGACACGAGTCGCCGCAGCCCATGGTGACGACGACATCGGCGGCCCGGCTCGTCTCCTCGCTCCAGCGCCGGGGCTGCTCGCCGGCCATGTCGATGCCGACCTCGGCCATGACGGCGACGGCGTCGGGGTTGAGCCGGTCGGCCGGTTCGGAACCCGCCGAGTGGACCTCGACCCGGTCACCGGCGAGGTGGCGCAACCAGGCGGCGGCCATCTGGGACCGGCCGGCGTTGTGGACGCACAGGAACAGGACGCGCGGACGCGAGGCGGTGTCGGCGGGACGGGATGCGGCTTCGGTGTCGGACACGGACCTTGCCTAGCACTTGTGTTCGGCCGGAGTGTGGCCGGGAGCTGATCCCCGGATGACGCGCCGATGAACTCCCCGGATCGGGCTAGCGTGCGCCCCCACATGGCAGCAGGACTGGTCGGTCTTCTCGACGACGTGGCGTCGCTGGCGAAGCTGGCGGCCTCGTCGATCGACGACGTGGGGGCGGCCGCCGGCCGGGCCACCGCCAAGACGGCCGGTGTGGTCGTCGACGACACGGCCGTGACCCCCGCCTACGTCCACGGGCTGGCGGCCGAGCGGGAACTGCCCATCGTGGGGCGGATCGCCAAGGGCTCGCTGCGCAACAAGCTCGTGTTCATCCTGCCCGTCGCCCTGGCGCTCAGCGAATGGGCCCCCACCCTCGTCGAGGCCCTCCTGTTGCTCGGGGGCGGCTACCTCTCCTACGAGGGGGCCCACAAGATCCTCCACGCCTGGCGCCACGACGACACCGACCACGAGGTCCCGGCGGCGGTGCGGGGGCCCGATGCCGAGGAGCAGACGGTGGCGAGCGCGGTGCGGACCGACTTCATCCTGTCGTCGGAGATCATGGTCATCGCCCTCAAGGAGGTGCTCGACGAGGGGCTGGTGGCCCGGGCGGCGATCCTCGTCGTGGTGGCGGTCGTCATCACCGTGGCGGTGTACGGGGTCGTCGCCCTCATCGTGAAGATGGACGATGTCGGGCTCGCTCTGGCTCAGGGGGCCGCCGGCCTTCGGGCCCGGGTGGGTCGCGGGCTGGTGCGGGCGATGCCGCGCCTGTTGGCCGTGCTGGCGACGGTGGGCACGGCGGCCATGGTCTGGGTGGGTGGACACATCTGCGTGTCGGCGAGCGACGAGCTGGGCTGGCACGGTCCCGCCGACGTGATCCACGAGCTCGAGGGCGCCGTGCCCGGTCACGGCACCGTCGCCGGCGTGGCCGCCTGGCTCGTCGACACGATGGCGGCGGCTCTGGTGGGTCTGGCGGTGGGACTGGTCCTCGTCGGCATCGTCGCCGCCGTCGGGTCCCGGCGTCGCCCCGTCTGACGCCCGGCACCCGGGCCCCGGCGCCCGGGTGTGACCGACGCCCCCTTGTGCTCCCGTACGGCGTACGGTTAGAGTGGTCGTACTTAGTACGAAACGGACTCTGAACGACGCTGAAGGACGCTGAAGGACTCCCTCCCATGGCCACCACCACATCCCCCGCCGACGCCCCTGTCGGCCGCTCCGCCGGCCTCCCTGCCGTCGCCCCCGCCGATGCTCCCGGATACGCCGGTGGCGCCGCCCCCGCCACCATGCGGGCCGTCGTCCAGCGCCGCTACGGCGGTCCCGACACCTTGGCGCTCGAGCACCTCCCCGTCCCGTCACCGGGTCCCGACGAGGTCCTCGTCGAGGTCCACGCCGCCGGCGTCGACCGGGGCACCGAGCACCTCATGACCGGACGTCCCTGGCTCGTCCGGCTCGCCGGCTACGGGCTGCGTCGGCCCCGCAACCCCGTGCCCGGTCTCGACGTGGCGGGCCGGGTCGTCGCCGTCGGTGCCGCCGTGACCCGCTTCCGGATCGGCGACGAGGTCCTCGGCACGGCCCGCGGCTCCTTCGCCGAGTACGCCGTCGCCCCCGAGAGCGCCCTCGCCGCCAAGCCCGTCGAGGTCTCCTTCGTCGAGGCGGCCGCCCTCACCGTCTCGGGGACGACGGCTCTCGAGGCCCTCGTCGACGTCGGCGGCCCGGTCGCGGGTCGACGCGTCCTCGTGATCGGCGCCTCGGGCGGGGTCGGCAGCCACGCCGTGCAGATCGCCCGGGTCCTCGGCGCCCGGGTCGACGCCGTCGCCGGCACGCCCAACCTCGCCTACGTGGCCGCACTCGGCGCCGACACCGTCCACGACCACCGCACGACGAGCCTCGACGCCGTCGACACCCGCTACGACCTCGTCGTCGACATCGGGGGGCGCAACCCCCTGCGCCGGCTCCGGCGTCTGCTCCTGCCCGGTGGCACCCTGGTCATCGTCGGGGGCGAGAACGGCAACCGCCTCACCGGCGGCGTCGGACGCCAGGTGCGTGCTCTGGTGTGGTCGCGTTTCATCGCCGAGCGCCTCGCCGTGTTCATCAGTGAGCCCTCCGCCGACCGCATCGAGCGCCTCCTCACCCTCGTCACCGACGGTGGCCTCCGTCCCCCCGTCGAGGCCGTCTTCCCCCTCGCCGAGGCCCCGACGGCCCTCCGCCACCTGGCGTCGGGGTCCAGTCGGGGCAAGACCGTCCTGACGGTCCGGCCCTGACCGGCCGCTCCCCCCGGCGAGGCGCGCGAGACTGGACCCACGCCGGCCGCGTCGTCGCACACGGCGGCCGCACCCCGCCCCACCCGACCCACCGGAGGAGCCATGGAGGTCGTGAACGAGGTCGTGCCCACGGATCCCGAGCGCATCGC
>RFFY01000622.1 GCA_003697065.1 Actinomyces sp.
GCGAGGAGGCGCACCGCCCGCCGGGCCCGGCGCCGGTCGCCCAGTTCGTCGAGGGCCAGGTGGTACAACAGGACCCCCGCCACGAGAGCGGCGAGGTTGGCGATGAGGACCAGGGCGACGTCGCTGCCGCCGACGAGATGCCCGAGCCAGCGGCCGAGGAGGGGGTACAGGGGGAAGAAGCGCACGGCGGGGTCGTCGGCGCCGGCGTAGCCGTGGTCGGCGATGAGGCGATACCAGGTGCCGTCCCAGGCCAGCAGGCCGTCCTCGAAGGGGGTGAAGGCCGGGGCCGGCCGGAGACGGTCGACGAGGGCGGCGGTGACCACGAATCCCGCCGCCACGTAGAGACGGGCCTCGAGCCAGGCGGCCGTGGCGGTGCGCAGCGCCTCGACGCGTCGCCCCATCACGGCACCGGGTCGAAGGCGAACAGGGCCATGGGTTCGAACACCTCGCGGGGGGCCACCACGGGTCGCTCGGTCCGGGCGGCGCCCAGGGTGGCGATGAGGCTCTCGCAGCGCCCCTCGAAGCCCCGGTAGCCGGGAGCGAAGACCACCCACACCCGCTTGTCCGGCCCGGCGAGGGCGTCGGCCCGTCCGGCGAAGGCGACGGGGTCGGCCCGGGCGATCCGGTCGGGGTAGTCGTACCAGTCGACGAAACGCGGATCGGTCCCGTCGGGATAGGTGAGGACCGGCCCGGTGTGGTCGAGCCGGCGGGCCACGGCGGGACCGAGCTGGTCGGGACAGAACACGACGACGTCGCCGGCGTCGGCGCCGGCGTCGAGGGCGGCGGCCACCTCGGCGCCCTGGGTGCGGTCGCGCCGGGCCTCGTCGGCGGACACGATCAGCCCGCCGACGGCCAGCACGGCGACGGCGACGATCCCCGCCGGGCGGGGGAGGGTGGCCGTCGCCCGGGCCGCCAGGACGAGCACCGGTCCCACCACCACCGCCGCGTAGCGGGCCTCGAAGGCGCCCCCGGTCACGAGAGCCGCGGTGCCGCCCATGACGAGTGTTCCCACCACCACCGCCGCCACCGGTCGGGCGGCGGGAGCCAGGGCCGGTGCCAGCACGAGACGCCGGCGGGTGGCCTCGACGACACTCGCACCGACGAGGGCGGCGCCGGCCACCAGGAGTCCGACGGTGAGGGGCTCGAAGCGCATCCCCCCACCGAGGGCCTCGATCGTCTCGACGACCACCTCCGCCGGCCGGGCCCGCTCGGCCCAGGGGGTCCCGGTGTGGAGGAGCTGGTCGACGAAGACCGGCAGCCACACCACGAAGCTCGCCGCCCCAACCGCCACCGCCCCCGCGACTCGTCGCGCTGCCCGGTGACCGCGGCGGGCGGCGACCAACGCCACGACGAGGGCCGAGGCGACGAGCCACGCCGTCCAGTAGTGCAGGTGCACGGCGGCGGCGGTGGCGCCGGCCAGAGTGACCCAGCTCC
Organism: Actinomyces sp.; assembly: GCA_003697065.1. Lineage (GTDB taxonomy): Bacteria > Actinomycetota > Acidimicrobiia > Acidimicrobiales > Aldehydirespiratoraceae > J010. The sequence continues at coordinate 1,435 of RFFY01000622.1, forward strand.
AGGGGGCGGGGTGGCGCAGCTCGTGCTCGGCCGCCCACCAGGCCAGGGCGGCGACCGCCACCACCGCGGCGTACATGCGGGCCTCGGCTCCGTAGCGGATCAGGAAGGGGGACGTGGCGGCCAGGACCAGGGTGTGGGCGGCCACCCGCCGGCCGAAGCGGAGACGGGCGGCCGCGGCCAGGGCGGCGACGGCCACCAGGCTCGCCACACCCGACAGGGCCCGGACGACACCGTCGGTGTCGCCGAACAGATCGATCCAGCCGCCGAGGACCAGGTAGTACAGGGCGGGATGGCCGTCGTGGCGCAGGGCGCCGGGGAGGTCGCTCACGGCCAGCTCGGCGATGTTCACCGACAGGGCCTCGTCGAGCCACAGGGGCGAGGAGGCGACGAAGCGCAAGACGGCACCGGCGACGACGAGCACGAGGGCGCCGCCGATCACCACCCACCGCCGGAGCGGGGTCGTGTCACGACCGGTGGCGCTGTCGTGGGACCCGGTCGTCACGCGCCGCACGATACCCGTCGGGCCCACGGGGCTCGCCATCCGACCCCGAGCCGTCGGCGCTCCCTCCGCCACCGCTACCCTCGCAGCCATGAGACCCCTGCGCATGGTGATCATCGGCGGTGGCCCCGCCGGCAATTCGTGTGCCACCACCGCCGCCCGGCTGGGGGCCCAGGTGACCCTGATCGAGCGTGACACCGTCGGCGGTGCCGCCCACCTGTGGGACTGCATCCCCTCCAAGGCCATGATCGCCACGGGCAACGCCCGCTCCTTCCTGGGACGGGTCATGCGGATGGGTCTCGCCGAGGTCCGCGGCGAGGTCGACCTCGACGTCCTGCGCGAGCGTCTGCGCTCCATCGAGGCCCGCCTCGAGGGATCGATCCGCACCCTCCTCGAGAGCCAGGGGGTCGAACTCGTCGACGGTGTCGGCTCCCTCAAGGGACCCCACGAGGTCGTGGCCGAGACGGCCCAGGGCGTCCGCGAGTTCGAAGCCGACGTCGTCGTGCTCGCCACGGGCAGCCGGCCCCGCATCCCCGACTGGGCCCCCGTCGACGGCGAGCGCGTCCTCACCACCCGCCACGCCTACCCGCCCCCCGCCCTGCCCGAGCACGTGGTCGTCATCGGCTCGGGTGTCACCGGCGTGGAGTTCGTCCACATGTTCAACTCGCTGGGGTCGGAGGTCACCCTCATCGTCAGCCGCCAGCAGGTCCTGCCCCAAAAGGACCCCGAGGTGGCCGCCGCCCTCGAAGCCGACTTCCTCCGCCGCGGCGTGCGGCTCTACAAGGGCGCCCGGGCCACCGGTATCAGTCGCGAGGACGACGAGGTCACCGTCTCCTGCGACGACGGCCGGGTCGCCCGGGGCAGCCACGCCCTGCTCGCCATCGGCTCGGTGCCCAACAGCGAGATGCTCGGCCTCGACGCCGCCGGGGTCCACAGCGACCGCGGCTATGTCCCCGTCGACCACAACCTGCGCTCCAACGTGCCCCACATCTACGCCGCCGGCGACCTCTCGGGGCGCCTGCCCCTGTCGTCGGTGGCGGCCATGCAGGGCCGCAAGATCGCCGAGCACGCCCTCGGCGCCCACGTCGACCGGTCCCACCGCCACCTCGACTACGACAAGGCGGCCTCGGCCATCTTCACCGAACCCGAGATCGCCGACGTCGGCCTGGCCGAGGCCGACGCCTTCGCCGAGGGCCGCAAGATCCGCGTGACCAAGGTGCCGTTCGCCTCGGCGGCCAAGGCCCTCATCAACGACGATCCGCGGGGCTTCGTCAAGATCGTCTCCGATCCCGCCACCGGGGTCGTGCTGGGCGGCTCGATCGTCGGCCGTCACGCCGCCGAGCTCATCTCGGTGCTCGCGGTGGCGGTCACCAACGGCTTGACCGTCAACGACATCCACGAGTCCCTCCTCGTCCACCCCACCCTGGCCGAGGCCCTGGCCGAGGCGGCCGAATGAGCGGCGGCGAGGTGGCGGTGCCCGGCTCCGACGATCAGCCGGAACCGAACGACCGACCCGGGAGGACCGGGGCCCGACGGCCCGAAACGAGCCGGTCCGCCCTGGTGCCCGACTGGCCGTCCGACGGGCCCGCCGAGGCCGACGACCTGCCCGGCGCGGGTCCCGGCTCGGTCCCCCCGATCTGGCTGCGGGCCGTGGCCCGGGCGGTCGATTCGGTGATCGTCGGGATGGTCGGGTTCACCCTGTTGTCCCTGACCGCCGAACGCCAGCCCGACGACACCTTCGTCGTGCCGGCCTGGGCCC
>RFFY01000623.1 GCA_003697065.1 Actinomyces sp.
GCATGGTCGGTGGCGATGGCGTCGATGGTGCCGTCGGCGAGGCCCGCCCGTACAGCGGCCACGTCGTCGGCGGTCCGCAGGGGGGGATGCACCTTGAACACGGGATCGAACCCGGCGCAGGCGGCGTCGGTGAGGGTGAGATGGTGGGTGGTCACCTCGGCGGTCACCGGCAGGCCCGCCTGGCGGGCGGCGCGCACCATGGCGACCGAGCCCGCCGTCGACAGGTGCTGGAAGTGGATGCGGCACCCGGTGAGCCGCGACAGGGCGATGTCGCGCATCACCATGAGCTCCTCGGCCTCGGCGGGTTGACCGGGCAGGCCGAGGCGGGACGACCAGGCGCCCTCGTGCATGACCCCGCCGGCGCTGAGGGCGTCGACCTCACAGTGCTGGGCGAGCACCGGAGGGAACCCACCGCTGAGGTGGGTGAGGCTGGCGGCGTACTCCATCGCCCGCCGCATCACGAGGGGATCCTGCACGCCTGCGCCGTCGTCGGTGAAGATCCGCACCCCCGCACGCACCAGTTCGGCCATCGGGGTGAGGGTCTCCCCCGCCCGCCCGACGGTGATGGCGGCCGACGGGTACACGTCGACGCACGAGGCCCGGCCGAGCTCGACGACCTGGTGTACGACGGCGGCACAGTCGATGGCCGGATCGGTGTTGGGCATGGCCACCACGGCCGTGTAGCCCCCCAGCGCCGCTCCCCGGGCGCCGGTCTCGACGGTCTCGGCCTCCTCGCGCCCCGGTTCGCGCAGGTGGGCGTGGAGATCGACGAAGCCGGGAGCGACCAGGCAGCCCGAGGCGTCGAGCACCCGGTCGGCGTCGAGGCCGGTCCCGACGGCGGCGATGCGGCCGTCGACGATCGCCACGTCGGCGCGCCGGCGGCCGCCGGCGTCGACGACGGTTCCCCCGGCCACGAGCAGAGATCCGGTGGGGCTCATGCGACGGCACTCTCGGTGTCGACCAGTCGGGGCCCGGCACCCAGCACGAGGTAGAGCACGGCCATGCGGACCGCGACGCCGTTGGTCACCTGGTCGGTGATGACCGTCCGGGGGAGGTCGGCGACGGCCCCGTCGAGCTCGACGCCCCGGTTGATCGGCCCCGGGTGCATGATCAGGGCGTGGTCGGGGAGACGGCGGGCCCGCTGGGTGTCGAGGCCCCACTCGCGCCGGTACTCCCGTAGGGAGGGCACGACGACGTCGCTTTGACGTTCGCGTTGCATACGCAGCAGGTAGCAGATGTCGGTGTCGGCGAGGGTGGCGTCGAGATCGGCGGTCACCTCCACCGGCCAGTCGCCGACGTCGGCGGGCAGCAGGGTGGCGGGCGCCACCAGGGTGACGCTGGCTCCCAGGGCGTGCCACGCCCACACCCCCGAGCGGGCGACCCGGGAGTGGCGGATGTCGCCGACGACGGTGACACGTCGCCCCTCGAGATCGCCGAGGTGGGCCCGGGCGGTGTAGAGGTCGAGCAGGGCCTGGGTCGGGTGCTCGTGGCGCCCGTCGCCGGCGTTCACGACGGCGGCGTCGGTCCAGGCGGCCACCCGGTGGGCGGCGCCGGCGGCCCGGTGGCGCACGACCAGGGCGTCGACCCCCATGGCCGACACGGTCTCGACCGTGTCGCGCAGGGACTCGCCCTTCGACAGGGACGACGACGAGGCGCTGAAGTTCAGCGTGTCGGCCGACAGGCGGCGGGCGGCGGCTTCGAAGGACAGGCGGGTGCGGGTCGAGTCCTCGAAGAAGAGCCAGGCGACGGTGCGGCCCCGCAGGGCCGGCACCTTGGGGATGGCCCGCTGGGCGACCTCGGCGAAGGAGTCGGTGAGCTCGAGGACCTGCTCGATGTCGTCGCGGTCGAGGTCGCGGATCGACAAGAGGTGGCTCCAGCGGCCCGCGCTCGGGGCGCTCACGCGATGTCCCCCAGGTCGACACCGTCGGGGTGCACGTCCACCATCTCGTCACGCCGGGTGGGGAGGTTCTTGCCCACGAAGTCGGGGCGGATGGGCAGCTCGCGATGACCCCGGTCGACCATGACGGCGAGCTGCACGGCCCGGGGCCGACCGTAGGTGTGGAGGGCGTCGAGGGCGGCCCGGACGGTGCGCCCCGTGTAGAGCACGTCGTCGACGAGGACGACGACACGCCCGGTCACGTCGACGGGGATGTCGGTGACGGCACCGGGCAGGGTGGGGCGCAGGTCGAGATCGTCGCGGTGCAAGGTGGCGTCGAGGGAACCGACCGGCACCCGACGACCCTCGATGGCGGCGATGGCGTCGCCGAGGCGGCGGGCGAGGTCGACGCCACCGGTCTGGAGCCCGACGAGGACGACGTCGTCGGCGCCCTGGTTGCGCTCGAGGATCTCGTGGGCCATGCGCCGGATGGCCCGGTCGACGTCGTCGGCGGTCATCACCCGGGTGCGGGCCCGGAAGACACCGCTGGGGGGCGGCACGCGCAGGCGCCGCTCACGATCTGCCACTCGTCCTCCTGCCGTACGGGCCTCACGGGACCCGTTTCACGGCTCCGGGCACGCTAGCAGGACGCGGACCCGTCGCGGTCACCCGGGACGGCGTCACGGGGTGATCGGGGGCCGGTCAGCACCCACAGGTCGTCGCGTCCGCCCAGAGGCACGAACCCGCACCGGCGGGCCACCCCCACCGAGGGACGGTTGGCGGGCTCGATCTCGGCCACCAGGGCGGCCAGTGGCCCCTCGC
>RFFY01000624.1 GCA_003697065.1 Actinomyces sp.
CACCCACCGCTGACGACATCGACCCCGAACCGGAAAGGAACACCCATGAGTTCTCCCACGCGTATCCGGGTGGCTCGCGTCCCCCGCGCCGCCGCCCTCTCTTTGCTTCTCGTCCTCGCTCTCGTCGCCGCCGCCTGTGGCGGTGACGATCCCGGCACCACGAGCGCAGGTACCGGCCAGGACGACACAGCCGGCATGGCGGGCATGGACAACGAGGCCGGCCACGGCGACATGGCCGGCATGGACAACGAGGCCGGCCACGGCGACATGGCCGGCATGGACCACGAGGCCGGCCACGATCACGAGCACACCGCCCTGACCGAATGGCCCGCCGACGTCCCCCTGCCGGAGGTCGCGGTGTCCGCCGAACCCCACGACGACGGCAGCCTCTCGATCCACATCGACCTGAACGGGTTCGAGTTCGCCGACCCGACCGAACACGAGGCCACCGCTCCCCGCGGTCACGTCCACGTGAACGTGGACGGCCGCGAGGTCGGCATGTACTTCGAACCCGACATCGAGCTCGCCGATGTGGGGCCGGGCGACCACACCGTCTCGGTGACCCTTGCGGCCGCCGACCACAGCCTGTGGGCCCGGGACGGCGAGCCCCTCGGCGCATCCACCGAGGTGACGATCGCGGGCGAGGTCACCCCTGCCGACGACGTCATCGAGGTCGCCGTCGGTCCCGACGGCGCCGCCGGTGGCATCGTCGAGGCGCAGGTGGGTCTCGGCGACACCGTCGAGGTGCGGATCGACTCCTCGGTCGCCGAGGAGTTCCACCTCCACACCTACGACGTCAGCGCCGAGCTCGAACCGGGTCAGGTGACGACGGTCCGCTTCACCGCCGACATCCCCGGCGTCTTCGAGGCCGAGCTCGAAGGGGCCGGGATCCAGGTCCTCGAACTCACCGTGTCATGACGGGCGAGCTGAGCACCGGCACGGCGACCCGCCACCGGGCGTCGCGTCGTCTCGTCGCTGTGGCACTGGGCGCGGCGGTCACCCTGGTGGTGGCCGCCGCCCCGGCGGCCGCCCACGGGGTCGGGGGACGCACCGACCTGCCCGTCCCCGGGTGGCAGTTGGCGTGGGCCGCCGGCTTCGCCGTGGCCAGCTCCTTCGTCGCCCTCGGCGCCTTCTGGACGACCCCCAAGCTGGTGGCCGCCGCCACCGGCATCGAGTTGGGCGCCCCGATCCAGAAGGTACGACGTGCCGCACTGCCCCTCGTGCGTCTGGTCGTGCTCGGCGTGTTCGGCGTCGTGTGGTACGCCGCCGCCTTCGGCAACGCCGACCCCGCGGTCAACATCGCGCCCACGGCGATCTTCATCACCTTCTGGGTCGGGATGCAGATCGTCAGCGTCGTCCTCGGTGACGTCTGGGACGAGATCAACCCCGTCGCCACCCTCGCCGACGCGGTGGCCACCGCCTGGTCCCGCGTCAGGGGCCGACCGGTGCCCGCCGACACCGGTACCTCCTACTGGCCCGCCGTCGTCGCCATCTTCTCCTTCGCCTGGATGGAGCTCGCCTACCACGGGGGCGCCGATCCCCGCGCCCTGGCCGTGTGGCTCACCACCTATGTGGCGGTGATGGTCGGCGGCACCCTGTGGCGGGGGAGGGGCTGGGTGCGGCGGGCCGACGGCTTCGCCGTCCTCTTCGCCCTGCTGGGGTCCCTGTCGCCCCTGTACCGCAAGGACGGCCGGCTCCGCGTGCGGGCCCCCCTGGCCGGGGTGGCCGCCGTGGAGGCGCGCCCGGGGACGCGGGCCTTCGTGTTGACCGTGCTGGGCACGACGACCTTCGACGGCTTCACCCGCAGTTCGATCTGGAAGGACGTCATCGCCAACCGGGGAGGCTGGGACGCCACCGTCGTCAAGACGATCGGGATGGTCGCCGTCGTGTTGGTGGTGTCGGCCCTGTACCAGGCCGCCATGCACCTCGTGGGCCGGGTGACGGGCGAGTCGCCGGTGATGCTCGCCGACCGCTTCGCTCCCACCCTGGTGCCGATCGTCTTCGCCTACGCCATCGCCCACTACTTCAGCCTCTTCGTGCTGGAGGGGCAGGCCGTCTTCATCCTGGCCTCCGACCCCTTCGGCCGGGGCTGGGACCTGTGGGGCACGGTCGACTGGACCGTCGACTACCGCCTGATCGCCACCGGCACCATCGCCTGGATCCAGACCGTCGCCATCGCCGTCGGTCACGTGCTGGGCGTCGCCGCCGCCCACGACCTGGCCGTCGGCCGCTACGGGCACCGCCTGGCCGTGCGGTCCCAGTACCCCATGCTGGCCGTCATGATCGCCTACACCGTGATCGGCCTGCTCCTCCTGCTCGGCGTCTGATCCCGGGACCCCTCCGACCGTTCCCTCGTCGGAAGCGGCGCTCGTCCCGGGCCCACGGCCCGGGTCAGACGCCCAGGCGGGAGGTCAGGAACTCGATCGTCGTGTCGAGGGCCCGTCGGGTGGGATGGTCGGGCTCGTCGACGAGATGCTCGGTGAGGACGCTGTGGGCGTCGGCGGGGATGCCCCGCTCGGGGTCGGGGCTGGTGATCTCGACGGCGTGGAAGTTCTCGCCGAGGGCGGCGCGCAGGGTGGCGAAGCGCTCGGCGGGGACGAAGCGGTCGCCGGTGAAGCGCAGGCCCAGGACCCCGCAGTGCCGGGCCCGCTCGGCGGCGACGGCGAGCTGGTGGTCGTCGAGGCCCACCGAGGCCCGGCGCCGTCGGGTCACCGCCAGGGGCAGGGAGGGCTGGGACAACACGGGGGCGACGACGGCGTCGTCGAGGAGCATGGCGAGTCCGAAACCCCCGGTGAAGCACATGCCGACGAAGCCGACCCCGCCCCCGGAGCGGTCACGTTCGTGACGGGCCAGGGCCCGCAGCCAGTCGGTGGCGGGGCTGTGGTCGCCCAGGGCCAGGCAGTGGAACTCGCGGCTGATACAGGCGCCGAGCATCACGCGGACGGCGCGTCCGGCGCTCGAGGGGGCGCCGTCGGTTCCGAACAGGGAGGGCAGGGCCACCGACAAGCCGGCGTCGACGAGGCGGTCGGCGAAGGCGATCACCGTCGGGGTGATGCCGGGCATCTCGGTCGCCACGATCACCGTCGGCCCCTCGCCCCAGCGGTGCACGACATGGGTGCGCCCGGCGTGGGTGAAGGGTTCGCTGGTGGCGGCGTCGAGTCGGGGATGGCCGGTCATGGCGTCCGACGCTAGCCGCCGGCCGGGGCCCGGGTCGTCGGATCCCGGGCGCGGCCGCGGGCGCGCGGGACGCGGTCGTGTGTCGATTCTGTTACGATCGCGTCCGCATGCGCCGTTCGACGACACCGCTGGCGACGGCTCTCGCCGTGACCGTCGGTCTGGGGGTCCTCGCCCCCGCCGCCGCCCGCGGGGACGACCGCATCGCCGAGCTGCGCGCCGAGCGCGAGCAGGCGGCCGAGGAGGCCGCCGCCGTGGCCGCCACCCTCGACGAGCTCGGCGCCCAGGACGACGAGCTCGTCGCCGCCATCGCCGACCTGGAGTCCTTCATCCAGATCCAGGAGTCGAAGGTGGCGGCGGCCGAGGCCGACATCGCCGCCGCCGAGGCCGCTGCGGCCGCCGCGCGCGCCGAGGTGGCCGATCTCGACGCCCGCATGGACGAGCTCCGCGAGCAGGCGGCCGAGCGGGCCGTCGACGCCTACGTCGGCGCCGACGACGACCTCGTGGTGCTCGACGAGACCGATCTCACCGCCTCCGCCGTGCGCCGCTACCTCCTGCGGGTGACCGTGGGCGACGAGGTCGACGCCGTCGACGCCCTGCGGGCCGCCCAGGGCCGCCGCGAGGCCGCCGAGGCCGAGGCCCGTCGTCAGGCGGCCGAGGCCGAGCAGAGGCGGGCCGACCTGGCCGACCACCTCGCCGAGCTCGAGGCCTCGCGGGCCGAGGCCGACCGCCTGCGGGCGGAGCTCCAGAGCCGCATCGAGGAGTGGCAGCGCCGCGCCGCCGAACTCGACGCCGAGGACGCGGCCATCGAACGGGAGATCAAGCAACTCGAGGAGGAGGCCCGGCGCAGGGCCGAAGAGGAGGCCCGGCGCAAGGCCGAAGCCGCCCGCCGTGCCGCCGAGGAGGCCCGCCGGGCCGCCCAGGCCGCCGCCGGCGACGACGCCGGTGACACGGGTCCGGCGGCCGGCACCGACCCCGGCGCCTTCGTGCTCGCCCAGTGGCCCCTCGACGGGCCCGTGGTGTCGGAGTTCGGCATGCGCGTGCATCCCATCTTCAAGACGACCCGCATGCACAAGGGGATCGACATCGACGGCGACACCGGCGACCCCATCGAGGCGGCCAGCGGAGGCACCGTGTTGTGGGCGGGGCCCCGCACCGGCTTCGGCAACACCGTCATCATCTCCCACGGGGGCGGGTTCACCACCCTGTACGCCCACATGTCGTCCATCGCCACGACCGCGGGCGCCGAGGTGAGCGCCGGTGACGTCATCGGTGCCGTCGGCCAGACGGGATGGGCGACCGGTCCCCACCTGCACTTCGAGGTACGGGTCGAGGGCGTGGCGGTCGATCCCCGGCCCTTCCTGCCCTGACGGACCCTTCCTGCCCTGAGGGCCCTGTCCGGGCCTGACGGGGCGCCGGTTTCCGACTCGGGGAGGCCGTGTCCCTTCCGGCCCCGCCGCACCCTGCACTAGGGTGGCCACGATGCGTGGCGAAAGGCGATGCGGAGGGTGGTCGACGGAGGCCCGTGGCCGCCGAACCGGTGGGTCGCGGCGTTCCCGACGCCTCCTCGTCACCGGAATGAGCCTCGTCGTCCTCGGTCTGTGGCCCCTGGGGCCGGCCGCCCGTTTCGCCCCCGTGGGTCTCGCCGCGCCCTCCCCGGTTGCCCCACCCCCGCTCCTCGCCGACGCCGTGGTGGCCGAAGCGGCCGCGTCCGTTCTCCCGAGCCCCGAGCCCGGAGCGTCGCCGGCGGCGTCGGTCCCCGTCGTCGGCATCGGGGTGACGAGCTGCGGGGCGCGCGGGACGGGTACGGGGGTGGTCGTCGCCGACGGGCTGGTGCTCACCGCCGCTCACGTCGTCGGCGACGCCGGTCTGGTGGCCCTCCACGTCGGCGCCGTGACCGTGACCGGCGAGGTGCTCGGAACGGCACCCGGAGCCGATCTGGCCCTGGTGGCGGCGCCCGTGTCGGGCTCGGTCCGCCTCGCCCCCCGCCCCCGACCCGGCGAGGTGGTCCGGGTCGTCGGCGCCGCCGGCGCCGAACGGTCCGGGACGGTGGTCGCCGTCGATCCCTCCCTCGCCCCCGGGGTCGGTGAGCCCATCGGCATCGCCGTCGCCCTCGAGCCGGGCTGGTCGGGCGCGGCGGTCGTCACCGCCGACGGCGGCGTCGCCGCCCTCGTGAGCGCCGGGGTCCGACCGGGCGCCCTCACCCTGGCCGAATCCATCGGAGCGGTGGTGGTGGCGGCGGAATCGGACCCGCCGGGCGCGGGCCTGGTCGCCGGCTCGTGTCCGACCGCCTCCTAGCGTGGGGTCGTGGACCAGCCCCCGCCCTCGCCGTCGTCGCCCCTCGCGGCGCTGATCGTCGCCGCCGGTCCGGGTGTCGACACCGGCCTGGCCCGGCTCGACCCCGCCGCCTTCGACCTCGTCGTCGCCGCCGACGGTGGGCTCGACCGGGCTCTCGCCCGCGGGATCGTGCCCGACCTGGTGGTCGGTGACCTCGACTCGGTCGGCGCCGCCGCCCTGGCCGAGGCGCGGCGTCTCGGCGCCCGGGTCGTGGCCCACCCCCGCGACAAGGACGAGACCGACCTGGAACTCGCCCTGGCCGCCGCCATCGAGGCGGGAGCCGCGACGGCCACCGTCGTGTGTGACGGCGGCGGCCGCCTCGATCACGCCGTCGCCAACCTCTGCGTTCTCGCCAGCCCCCGCTGGCGCCGCCTCGCCCTGCGGGCCCTCGTCGACGAGCACGAGGTGCACGTGGTGCGCACCGACCGGCCCTGTCGGCTGACCCTGCCCCCCGGGGCCCGGGTGTCCCTGCTTCCCGTCGGAGGGCCGGCCACCGGGGTGACCACACGGGGTCTGCGCTTCGCCCTCGAGGGGGGACGGCTCGAGGCGTGGGCCGGGCGGGGCGTGTCCAACGAGGTGGTGTCGTCACCGGTCGAGGTGTCGGTGACGGCGGGGGTGGTCCTGGTCGTGGTGGGGCCGGTCAGCGCCTCTTCCACGCCCACCAGCGACCGTCCCGACGCTCGAGGCTGACGGCCACACCGAAGCAGGCGGCGAGAGCCTCGGCCGTCAGGACCTGCTCGATGGGGCCCGCGGCCAGGCGGCGTCCGCCCGCCAGCAACAGGGCATGGGTGAAGGCGGCGGGGATCTCCTCCACGTGATGGGTGACGAGCACCAGCGGCGGAACCGCCGGGTCCTCGGCCAGAGCACCCAGGACCTCGACGAGATCCTCGCGTCCGGCCAGATCGAGGGCCGCCGTCGGCTCGTCGAGCAGGACCAGGTCGGGGTCGGTCGACAGGGCGCGGGCCAACAGCACCCGCTGGCGTTCACCCGACGAGAGGACGCCGAAAGGCCGCTCGGCCAGGGCACCCGCCCCCACCCGGTCCAAGGCGGCGACGGCCCGCCGGCGATCCCTGTCGTCGTAGGTGTGCCACCAGGGTTCCAGGGCGGCCTCGCGGGCCGTCATCACCACCTCGGCGGCGGTCAGGCGGGGACGCAGCATGTCGGCCAGGGCGGCGGAGGCGAAGCCGATGCGGCGGCGGAGACGGCGGACGTCGCTGCGGCCCAGCTCGCCCCCGCACACCCGGACCGACCCTGTCGAGGGATGCAACCAGAGCCCGGCGATGCGGATGAGGCTCGTCTTGCCGCTGCCGTTGGCGCCGAGCACGACCCAGCGCTCGCGGGGGCCGACGGTCCAGTCGATGTCCTCGAGGACCCGGCGGCCCTCGACGGTGAGACCCACCCCCGCCAGTTCGACGACGGCGGGGGAGGTGGACCCGTCGGGGCGGGGTTCGGGCTCGTCGGGGTCGGGGGCG
>RFFY01000625.1 GCA_003697065.1 Actinomyces sp.
CAGATCGTTGGCCTGGAGCCGTCCCGACTGCTGACCGGACAGGTCACCCCACGGGTAGCTGAGGGTCCACAGCTGGTCGCCGATCACCATCGAGCGCACGATCGGGTCGAGCTGCTGGCCGGGCCAGCACAGCTCGATGCGGGCGTCGTCGGGAACCTCGATGCCGAGCGAGCGGGCCTCCTCGAGGAAGAAGGGCTCGGCGTGGCAGTCGTAGCCGGTGGCGCCACCGCGCTGACCGGGCTCGCACAACAGCACCAGGGCGCCCTCCTCCCGCAGCAGGTAGGCGAGCTCGGCGCGGGCCTCGTTGGCGTCGGGCGGCAGGTCCGTCTCGTCGACGGCACGGCAGTCGGTACGGCCGGGCTCGTCGCCGACGTCGACGTGGTCGATGCGACCCACCTCGGTGAGGGCGTTGTCGGTCACCTTCAGCACCACGGCGCCGGCCCAGTTCTCGCTGTACACCTGCACGGGGATCACGGCGAGGCGCTCGGGAGCCCACCACAGGAAGGAGCGGTGGTCCCAGCCCACGTTGTTCCACCCGTCGGGGGCGGTCCAGGTGGCGAGCTCGGTCGGCGCGGCCGGGTCGCTCACGTCGAACAGGGACACCTTGGCGCCCGTGACCCGACCCTCGTCGGTGGCGTCGGACCCCACGCCGAGCACGAGCCCGTCACCGAGGGGATGCAGGTAGCTCGAGAAGCCCGGGATCTTCAGCTCGCCGACGACCCGGGGGGACTCGGGATCGGACAGGTCGACGACGTAGAAGGGATCGACCTGGCGGAAGGTCACCACGTAGGCCAGGGGGCCGGCGAAGCGCACCGACTGCACGGCCTCGCCGTTGCCGATGTCGCCGACGGCGCCGATCTCGACCAGTTCCTCACCGGCCTGGCGCAGGGTGCGCACGAAGCTCTCGGAGGTCTCGTCCCACGGGGTCCCCGAGGTGGTCACGACCCGCAGCACCCCGTCGTACTCCGACAGGGAGAACTGGTCGCGGATCTCACCGGGCACCGACCCCGAGGCCTCGTAGCGGGCACCGGTCGGGTCGGTGATGTCGAAGCGGTGGATCGAGACCTTCCTCTGCTCCCACGCCTTCTGCCAGTCCTGCTCGTTCTCGGCGATGGCGGGGTCGAGCCAGGTCGTGGTCGCCACGTACAGGGAGGTGGGTGAGGCGTAGACGATGTCGCCGGGGGCCAGGACCGAGGTGGTGGTCGAGGTGTCGAGCTCGCCCGCCACCGGCAGGGTCAGCACCGACAGGACACCGAAGCCGGCGAAGGCGGTCGGGGCCTCGACCCGCTCGCAGGGCACGAGCAGGCCCTCGGTGGTGGTGCCGTCGGCGGCGGTACGCACGTAGCCGGGGAGCCAGTCCTCGAGGGTGGACTCGAGCACGGCCTCACGGTTCGACTCGGCGGCCCGCTCCTCGCCGGCGGGCGACTGGGGATAGACGAAGGGGAAGCGCCACTGGGGGTTGGAGCGCACGACCACCCGGGCCACGCCGTCCACCCCGCGGGCCGAGACGTACTCGCCGTCGACGGTGAGGGTCTCGAGCACGACGGGATC
>RFFY01000626.1 GCA_003697065.1 Actinomyces sp.
AAGCGCGGCTGCACCGAGGGCAGCGCAGCACCGGAGGGCGTGCCGGGGGTGAGCCTGCTGCAGATCGTCTATCGGGTCTCGCCCGATGGTTCACATCGGCGGCAGCTTCGGTGCATGGCCTACGACACCGACCCGGCGAGCTTCGACCCGGCGGGCGAGGTGTTGCTGGACACGTCGGCCCCCATCGCGGTCTACGGGGAGACCCTGGACGCCATGGACGAGACGCTGGGGATCGGCGACTGGCAGGACCAGCTCATGGCGTCGCCGGTGGAGCTGACCGGTGACGCCTGGCCGGACCTGGTCATCGAGGGCTGGCGGGTGTTCCGCAACGTCGATGGCAGCTTGCAGGTGGACTACCCGTTGGGGGATGCGCTGGCGGCGGCGGCGCCGGTGGGATCGAGCACGCTGTCGCACCGCCTGCTGGACATCGACGGGGACGGTCGGACCGAGCTGCTGGTGGCCGATGAAGTCGATGCGACGGTCTACCAGCTCGAGGTCGACGCCGGCACCGGGGCCCTGGCGGTGGTGGGCAGCGGTGTGCCCATCGACAAGTCCATGCTCGACGAGGGCCGGCTCGCCGACATCGACGGCGACGGCCTGGTCGACCTGGTGCTGCCAGCCCGTACCGGCGTGGCCGGCGACAGCGAGTGGATCCGCAACAGCGGGCAGTGGCCGTGGTTCGACCCGGTGGACGCGGCCGTCATCGTCCTGCCGCTGGAGCGCGGGTCGGGGACGGCGGCGCGGGCGGAGGTCGAAGCCGATGGCGCGGCCTGCCTGGCCGCCGGGGGCACCTCGACCTTCCCCCACGCATGGACGGCCGGTCCCTCCGACGGCGCGCCGATCGTGCCCTCCGGCTACGCCGACTACCACGATGTCGACGAGTTCCTTGCCTCGCAGACCCGGCTGTCCGACGTCAACGGCGACGGCATCGCCGACCTCTCCGTCAGCGTCTACACGTGCTGGGTCGAAGGCAGCTACGGCAGCACGGCCCTGACGACGGCGCCGCTGCTGATCTCGCCGCCGTTGTCGCGCGTGTTCCTGGGGGACGGGACCGGTGGCTTCGTCGACACGGGGTTGTCTGCGGGTTGGCCTGCACAGGGGACCGATCCGTCGCTGGGCTCCCCCGAACCGGTGGATCCGACGTACGAAGGCGCGACCTGGGGCTACCTCGGCGACACCCTCGACTACCCCATCGCCTTCTTTGGTGTGGCCGATCTCGACCGGTCCGGCGTCCCCGCCGTGCTCCAGCAGGATCACTCCGGCTGCGCGGCGGGTGGGGTGGGCTGCGATGCCTGGGGGACCGCGCCGTGGCAGGGGCTGTCCCTGGGCGCATCCCTGGTGGACTTCGCCGCCGACGGCAGCGCCTGGGAGTACCCCCCCGACCTCACCCTGCCGACCCCGGCGATGTCGGAGGGGCCGCTGCCGCAGGCGGTGTCACTGGTGGCGGACTGGGACGCCGACGGCTTTTCGGACATCCTGCGGCTGCGCAAGCCCGAGCAGGACGAAAGCACGCTGGTCTACTCCTTTGAAGCCCGGCTGTTCCGCAACCAGCTCACGAAGCCGCGGGCGCGGCTGCGTTCGATCATGCTGCCGTTCGGCGGGAAGATCTCGCTTTCCTGGGACCTCATCACCGACCCGGCGCTTCCGCAGCCCATCGACGTGATCCGGTCGGTGACCGACAGCGCGGGGACCCGGCACTACAGCTACCGTGGCGCCACCTGGAAGGACGGGCGCTTCGTGGGCTTCCGCGACGTCTTCGTGCGCAACGTGGCGGGGCGGTGGGACGGCTGGCGCTACGCCCTGACGCCTGCAATCGAGGGGACGCCCATCGTCCACCTCGTGCTGCCCAACGACGGCTCGCCCCGGCGGGTCGACGTGACGCTGCCCTACGACGACAGCGGCGGTACCGCGGTCATCGACGTGCAATCGCCGTGGTTCAACCCGGCGCGTCGGCGATGCTCGGCCGAGGGGTTGACGGTCGAGGAAGCCATCGACGGCTGCATGACCGCCGACGGCCACAGCGCCCCCGACCGGCTGGGCTTCGCCATGGCCATGGGCTGGCTGCGACAGCCGGGGGACGCGCCCGACGCGCTGGCCGCCTTCTGGGACGAAGATCCGGCCGCCACCGAGCTGCAGCCCATCCCCGTCGTCGATCCCACGACGGTGTCGTCGTCGGCCCTCGATCAGGTGCTGACGGGCTACCTGACCTGGACCATGGACGAGGACAGCCTGGTCGTCCCGGCCTGGTCCTGGCCGGAGCTGAGCGGTGCTTCTCCACCCGATGTGGCCATCCCACCGGCGCCCCCCGCCCCGGAGACCCTGTCCGACCCGGGCTTGATCACGGCCACCGACTGGTCGTATGACGCCGCACAGCGCGTGGTCGTCATCGACCAGCTCGGCCGCATCGACGATCCTTCCGACGACGTCACCACCGAGCTTGGCTGGTCGAGTGCCTGGGATGGCGACGCCATGGGGGTGGCCCTGCTGTCGCGGACCGTCCTCGACCGCAGCGGCT
>RFFY01000627.1 GCA_003697065.1 Actinomyces sp.
ACCGAGGTCGAGCTGAAGGAGAAGAAGCACCGCATCGAGGACGCCGTGTCGGCCACCCGGGCCGCCATCGAGGAGGGCATCGTCCCCGGCGGCGGCACCGCCCTGCTGCGGGCGCGCGCCGCGGTGGCCGGTGTCGTCGACGGCGCCGTCGACGACGAGGCGACCGGGGCCCGCATCATCCACACGGCTCTGGCCGCCCCCGCCCGGCTCATCGCCGAGAACGCCGGCCACGAGGGCGGCGTGATCGTGCGTGAGGTCGAGTCCCGCGAGGGTGCGGTGGGCTTCGACGCCGCGTCCGGCGAGTTCACCGACCTCGTCGACGCCGGCGTCATCGACCCGGTCAAGGTGACCCGGGCCGCCCTGCAGAACGCGGCCTCCATCGCCGCTCTGCTGCTGACCACCGAGGCCCTCGTCGCCGACAAGCCCGAGGAGGCCCCGGCCGCCGCCGGTGGCGACCCCATGGGCGGCATGGGTGGCATGGGCATGATGTGAGCCGGCCCCGCCGATCTCGCTCTCACCGCCACGGAGCCCGGGCCTCGCGCCCGGGCTCCGGCGCGTCCGGGGCGGGCCCGACGGCCCTGCTTCCTGGGGTGGGGGCGCTCCGTGGGGTGGGAGCGGCGGCGGGGATCCTCACCGTGGTCGCCCTGCACGCCCCGTGGGCGCGGTCGGGGCGGGTCGACCGGACCAGCCTCGACCTGTTGGCCAGTGCCGGCTCGGTCGGGGTGATCACGGGCTGGGTCCAGACCCTGGCTCTGTTCGCCTGGTGGATGGTGACCCTGCTCGTCGCTGGCTCGTCGGTGGCGAGGGTCGCGGGCCGGGCCCGCCTGGCCGACCAGCTCCTCGTCCTGCTCCCCGCCCCGGTGGTGGCGCTCGCCGTCGCGGTTGCCCGCAGCGAGGTCGTGACCGCCCGCTGGGGCCTGGTGACGGCGGTGCTCGCCGCCTCGGCCGCGGCGCTGTGCGCGGGTGTGGCATCCTGGCGCGACGCCACGGCGGCGGAGACAGGGGGCTACGGCGATGGTGGGTGAGCGTGAGGTGCGGTGGGAGGCCAGCGCGGGACCCGGCCCGGACGCGGTGGTCGTCGTGGCCGAGACCCCGCCCTCGGGCGGCGGGCTGCGCCGCGTCGGCACCGCCCTGGTCGTCGCCGTGGCGGCGCTGGCGGTGGCGGCGAGCGCCTGGATGGCGCTGGACGCCGGCGGCAGCGAGGCCGGCGCCGACGGCGCCGAGGCGGCGGTGCTCGACCTGTTGGACGCCGTCGAAGCGGGCGATCTCGTGGGGGTGGTCGAGCTCGTCGAGCCCACCGAGCGCGACACCCTCGGGCGCTCGACGATCGAGGTGGTGCACGAGCTCCAACGCCTCGGTGTGCTCGACCCGGGCCTCGCGCTCGACGGGATCGAGGGCGTCGGCTTGTCCTTCGGCGAGGTGACGACACGCATCGAGCCCGTCACCGCCGACATCGTCGACGTGGTCGTGTCGAGCCCCGCCCTCAGTGCCCACCTGGTGGTCGACCAGCCGCCCTTCGGCCCGCTGGTGATCGACAGGGTCCCGCCCGACGTGCGCGGCGAACGCCTGGAGTCCGAACCCGGACCGGGGGCCGAGACCGTGGTGGCGACCGTGCGCCGCGACGGGCGTTGGTACGTGAGTGCCCTGTACACGGCGGCGGAGCTGGCCCGTCGCGCCGGTGGGGAGCCCGGCCCTCTTCCGGCCGGCGATCTTGCCGCCCGCGGCGCCCCCGACCCCGACAGCGCAGTCCGCGGCTTCGTCGAGGACGCGGCGGCCTTCGATCCGCGGCGCCTTCTCGGTCGCCTGGCCCCCGACGAGGCGGCAGTGCTGTACGACTACGCCGGGGTCTACCTGCCCGGTCTGGAGGAGGCCGCGGCCCGCATCCTCTCCGGCGCCCGGGAGGCGGGCTGGACCTGGACCGTCGACGGGCTCGAGACGAACATCGCGGGCGACGGCGACCGCGCCCTCGTGTCGATCACCGCCATGGCGCTCACCGTGGTGGGTCCGGACACGCGCGTCGTGTTCGTGATGGACGAGGGTGGGTCGCGTCTGGACTGGAGCGCCACCGATCCCGTCACCGGCACCGTCGAGTGGTCCCGGGTCCTGATCGACGACCAGGGCTGTGTCTCTGCCGAGTCGTCCCTCGACGATGCCGGCGCGGCCGGCGGCTTCGGCATGGAAGATCCGGCGCTGGCGCTCGCTGCCCCGGGCTTCGATCGCGACGGCGACGGGCGGGTGTGCCGCGACGAGATCCCACCCGTCGGGGTCGGGGTCTTCGGACTCTTCGATCCCGTCCGGGTCGTGACCGCTCCGCAGCTCGTGACCCGGCGCGTCGAGGGAGCCTGGTACGTCTCGCCCCTGCGCTCGGTGCTCGAGCCGGCGCTCGAGGTGCTGCGGGCCACCGACCCTGACGCCGTGGAGCGATGGCTCGATCTGTTCACCGGTGGTGCGGAGTTCGACGAGGCCGCCGGGAGCGCGTCGGGTCCCGCCGTCGTTCCCCTCGAGCCGCCGGTGCCCTCGACCACCGTCCTCGCCGGCGACGGATCGGCCCCCTGACCGGCCCCGAGCGCGGGTGCCCCCTTCGGGGCGCTTCAGGCGGCGATGCCGCGCACGAGCACGGTGAGCAGATCCCGGAAGTGGCGGTCGTGGTCGCGTCCGGGGCCGGCGGCGAACTCGAGCGCCAGGAAGCCGTGGAGGGCCGAGCGGGTGGCGGTGGCCGCCGAGCGGGAAGCCTCCTCGTCGAGTCCCGAGAGGCGGAAGACGCGGGCGATGACGTCGAGCAGGCCCCGCGAGGCCCGGGCCAGCTCGTCGTCGCTGGAGCGCGGGGGCAACAGGGTGGAGGCGTACTGGCCGGGGTGTTCGTGGGCGAAGCCGCGGTAGGCGGTGCCGAGGGAGTACACGGCCTCGTCGCCGGCCACGCCGACGGCGGCGTCGCGCACCGTCTCGGTGAGGCCGTGGGTGGCGGCGACCGCCACCGTGTAGCGCAGACCCTCGAGGCCGTCGACGTGGGTGTACAGGGCCGAGGGGCCGACGCCCAGGGCCTCGGCGACGGCGGTGAGGCTCACGGCCTCGAGACCCTCACGGTCGGCGAGGGCCAAAGCGACCTCGGTGACGCCCTCGAGGCTGATCCGGGAGCGGGGCCGGGAGCGGGTCCGGGAAGGGCGGGAGTCGGGGCGGGCGGTGCTCATGGGCGACATCCTGTTCGGAAATCGTGAAAAAGGGTAGCAGAAACTGAAATACCTTCACTAAGATTCCGGTTGCATTCAGATGCCCGAGCGGGTGGTGGCAGTACCGCGTGCGTGGTGTGCATCGGTGTGCGCCCCCCGGTCGGGTCGAACGGCATGACGGAATCGACCGATCAGGAGGTTGAGTCGGTGACTGCCACCGCCACCAAGGTGAGGATCAAGCCGCTCGAGGACCGCATCGTCGTCCGCCCGTCCGACGCGGAGGAGACCACGGCCTCGGGCATCGTCATCCCCGACACGGCCAAGGAGAAGCCCCAGCAGGGTGAGGTCCTGGCCGTCGGTCCCGGCCGGCGCTCCGAGCACACCGGTGAGCGCATCCCCATGGACGTCGCCGAGGGCGACACCGTCGTGTACTCCAAGTACGGCGGCACCGAGATCACCATCGACGGCGAGGACCTGCTCATCCTCAACGCCCGCGACGTCCTGGCCGTGATGCGCTGAGGCCGACGACGAGACGCCACACGATCGAGACGGAGGTTTCCACGAGATGGCCAAGATGTTGACCTTCGAGGAGACGGCACGGCGTCGTCTGGAGGCGGGTGTCGACCGCCTGGCCGACGCCGTCAAGGTGACCCTCGGCCCCAAGGGCCGCAACGTGGTGCTCGACAAGAAGTGGGGTGCGCCCACGATCACCAACGACGGTGTGTCGATCGCCAAGGAGATCGAGCTC
>RFFY01000628.1 GCA_003697065.1 Actinomyces sp.
AATGGGGTAAGCCGTGCCCGTGGTGCCGATCTTCCACGATGAGGTGCGCGTGCCGTTCACTTCCATGCGGCTCACGCTGAAGGGGGCCGGCCCGTCGCCGATGAATACATCCACGTACAGCTCTTCGGTGTTGCCGGCCGTGCTGTCGTAGGCGCAGGTGCGGCGCGTCTCGCTGTCGGGGTTGTCGCCCAGGCCGCCGTTGAGCACCTGCACCACGTTGTCGGCCGCGCGCCAGTCGAACGAGGCAGTGTACCACGCCGTGGTGATGGGATAGGCCGGCCACGAGGTCTGACCGCTGGCATCCCACAGCACGGTGTTGTCCCACTGCGTGATGCGGTCGAGCACCAGCTTGATCTCGATGGGACCGCCGCTGGCTGCGGTGCTGATGTACGGCGTATAGATGCTGAACTGGAACTGCACGCCCGTGCCGTCGAGGTCCTCGGTGATGATGGGCGACACAATGTCGATGTAGTCCTCTACCACCTGCCAGGCCGGCTGCTCGTAGGTGATGTTGTTGAAGGTGCCGCTGCCGTGCCTTTTCAACCAGAATGCGTTGTTCAGCCGCACATACATCTTGAACCAGTAGCGGTGCACGGGGTAGGTGTAGCTGCTGTCGGTGACGGTGAGGAACGTTTTGCACGTGAAATTGAACTGCAGGCGCAGCTGCGTGCTGTTCAGCGTGTCCACATACAGAGGCCCGGGCAGCGACTGGTAGTCGTTGGTAGCGGTGGGCCACAGCAGGCCCCAGGCGCGGTTTTGATGCGTGATGTGGTGGTAGTCCACGCACACGCGCTTGAGCGCGGGCAGGTAGGTGCGCACGCCGCCGCGCCGCTTGAGCACCGTGCCGCTGGCGTAGTCGACGGTCACATCCAGATCGACGGTGTCGGTGCTGATGAGCGTCTGCGAGGCGTCGTAGTTGTAGATCGTCTGGAAGGTGCCCGTGTAGTTGCCCACCTGGAACAGGCACCAGGCCCCGTTCTCGTGAAAGAAGCGCGCGTTGAAGCGGCGCGCGAGCGCTTCGAGCACCTCGTACACCGACCAGATGCGCTCGTTGCCCTCGCTGTCGCGGCGCTTG
>RFFY01000629.1 GCA_003697065.1 Actinomyces sp.
CTGTACCCCACCACCGAGCCCTACGCCCGCCTCGCCGCCGACGCCCTCGACGCCGCCGGGCTTCCCTGGTTCGGGGCGTCGGTCCGCACCGCCGACACCGCCCTGCTGGGTCGCTCCCTGCTCACCATGCTCGAGCTGGCTGGTTCCGATCTCGATCGCCGGGCCCTCTTCGCCTGGCTCGCCGACGCCCCGGTGCGATGGCACGACCGACCCACACCCACGAGCGCCTGGGAACGTCTCGCCCGCGACGCCGGTGTCGTCGCCGGGCTCGACCAGTGGCGTCAGCGCTGCACGGCACGGGCCGACGAGCTCGTGGTCGAGGCCGACGCCCTCGCCGACGACGAGGACGACGAGCGGCGGGCCGCGGCCCGACGGCGCGAGGCGGAGCGCCTCACGGACCTGGTGACCTTCGTCGAGACTCTCGACGACACCCTCACCCGCCTGGCCCGGGCCCGGTCCTGGCGCGAGCTCGCCGAGACGACGATCGGCCTGGTGGACCGCTGGTTCGGCGGCGAGACGGTGCGCGCCGCCTGGCCCGAACACGAGCGGCGCGCCGCCGACGCCGTGTTCGCCGCCCTCGACCGCCTCGCCGCCCTCGACGTGTTCGACGACACGCCGAGCCTCGCCGTGTTCCGCCGGGCCCTCGAGACCGAGCTCGCCGACGACCTCGGACGTCACGGACGCTTCGGTCGCGGCGTCCTCGTCGGTCCCCTGTCCCTGGCGGCGGGCATCCCCCTGGACCTCGCCGTCGTGGTCGGGATGGCCGAGGGGTCGCTCCCGGCCCGCTTCCGCGACGACTCCCTTCTCCCCGACCGCGAGCGCCGCCTCGTCTCACCCCATCTGACCACCCGCGCCGAACGGACGGTGTCCCAGCACCACGATCTGCTCTCGGTGCTGGCGGGGGCCCGGGAGTCCGTCGGGCTCGTCCCGCGGGGCGACCTACGCCGCACCACCGAGCGGGCACCCTCGCGCTGGGTGCTCGACGCCGTCGAGGCCGTCGAGGGCGACCGGCCCGGTGGCGACGACCTCGTCCGCACCAGCGGCGACTGGGTCAGCGAGGTGCCCTCCTTCCTCGCCGGCATCCGACGCCTCACCACGCCCGCCACCGTCCAGGAGTTCGACCTGCACCTCCTCGTGCTGAGCGCCGAGCGGGGCGACGATCCCGGCCGCCATCCCCTGGTGGCCCAGCGCCCCGAGCTCGACGCCGCCGTCACGTCCCTGCGCAGTCGCGCCTCGCGCCGCTTCACCCGCTTCGACGGCAACCTGGCGGCGGGTCGCCCCGTCACCATCCCCTCGCCCGCCGACCCCGAGCGCGCCCAGGCCCCCACCCGCCTCGAGGCCTGGGCCGCCTGCCCCCACGCCTACTTCGTGCGGCACCTGCTCGGCGTCGACGCCGTCGACGAGCCGGCCGAGGAGTACCGCATCAGCCCTCTCACCCGCGGCTCGCTGATCCACGACGTCCTGCACCGCTGGATCGACGAGTGCCTCGTCGCGGGCACCGTCCCCTCCCCCGACGAACCCTGGCCGGCGGCCCGCGTCGAGCGTCTGGCCGAGCTCGCCGCCGCCGCCTGCGACGAGGCCGCCGAACGGGGGCTGACGGGGCGACGCATCTACTGGCGACGGGACCGGGCCACCATCATCGCCGACCTCGTCGCCTTCGCCGCCCACGACGACGCCTGGCGCCGCGAGCGCCGGGCCCGACCCCACGCCGTCGAATGGGGGTTCGGGTTGACCGGCAGCACCCACGACGCCGTCCCTCTGGTCCTCCCCGACGGGCGCCGGGTGCACCTGCGGGGCCGGGTGGACCGGCTCGACCTGGCCGACGACGGCACCATCATCGTCACCGACTACAAGACGGGTTCGAAGCCCGGCAACTACGAGCCGAGCCCCGACGACCCGACCGCGGGCGGCACCCGGCTCCAACTCGGCCTCTACGCCCTGGCGGCCCGCCACCTCCTCGGGCGCCCGGATGCCCCGGTGCGCGCCGAGTACCGCTTCGTCGATCATCGCGCCGAGTTCGCGACGGTCGGCCTCGACGTCGACGACGCCCACGTCGCCGAGTTCCTGGGCGTCGTCGCCGCCATCGTCGACGGGATCGAAGCCGGCCTGTTCCCCGCCCATCCGGCCGAACCGTCCCCCTACAGCCGTTCGACCTGCCCCTTCTGCGATCCCGACGGGCTCGGCACCCGCGAACGCCATCGCCTCTACCTGGCCAAGGCCGGCGATCCCGCCCTGCGCCCCTACCTCGAACTCGCCGACCCCGACCTGATCGCCGCCCTCGCCGGCCCGGACACCGACGCCGACGCCGACCCGTCCGCGGGAGCGACCCCGTGAGCACCACCACCGGCCCGGTCCCCACCGACCACCTCGTCGGGGCCGACGCCGCCGCCCGCGCCGAGATCGCCCACTTCACGCCCCCCGGCGACACACTCTTCGTCGAGGCGGGCGCCGGGTCGGGCAAGACCCGTGCCCTCGTCGATCGGGTCATGGCCCTGGTGGCCGGCGGGGTCGACCTCGAGGAGATCGCCGCCATCACCTTCACCGAGAAGGCGGCCGCCGAGCTCCGCGAGCGCATCCGGCTCCGGCTCGAGGCCCACGCCGCCGGGGAGCCCGACGGCCCGGCCCCCGGACCCGAGCGGGCGCTGCGGGCACTCGAGCAGCTCGACGCCGCCCCCATCGGCACCCTGCACGCCTTCGCCCAGCGCCTTCTCATCGAGCATCCCGTCGAGGCCGGGCTCCCCCCGGGCGTGGAGATCAGCGACGAGATCGCGTCGGACATCGCCTTCGACGAGCGGTGGCGTCGCTTCTTCACCGAGGTCCTCGACGACCCCGACCTGGGTCACTCCTTCCTCTTGTTGGACCTGGCGGGGGTCCGGGCCGACCACCTACGCGAGCTGGCGTCGCTCTTCGAGGACAACTGGGATCTCGTGGCCGAACGTCTCGACCTGGAGGCGCCCCCGCCGCCCTCCCGGCTCGACATCGGTCCCCTGCTCGCCGACCTGGCCCGGGCGACGGCCCTGCGCGACTTCTGCGAGAGCGCCGACGACAAGCTCCTGGCCCGCCTCGACGACCTGGCTGCCTTCGCCGACGAACTCGCCGACCTCGCCGGGACCGACCCCCTCGAGGTCCTCGCCCTGTGGCGCCGGCCCGGCCCGCCCCTGCGTACCAAGGACGGGAAGCTCTCGTCCTTCGCCGCCGGTCGCCGGACCAACTGGTCCCGGCCCGTCGACGAGATCCGCCGCGAGATCACCGACGCCCTCGAGGTTGCCGACGCCCGGGTCGACGAGGTCCTGCACCGGGCACTGCTCCACGTCGCCGCCGTCATCGGCCGCTTCACCCTGGCCGGAGCCGAAGAGCGCCGCCGGGCCGGCCGCCTCGAGTTCCACGACCTGTTGGTGTTCGCCCGCCGCCTCGTACGTGATCCCCGCCACGGGCCCACCGTCCGCCGCGCCCTGCGCGCCCGCTACCGCCACCTCCTGCTCGACGAGTTCCAGGACACCGACCCCATCCAGGTCGAGTTGGCGGTGGCCCTGGCGTGCCCCGACGACGACCTGGCCGACCGTCCCTGGTACGAGCTGCCGGTCGAGGACGGCCGCCTCTTCTTCGTCGGCGACCCCAAGCAGTCCATCTACCGCTTCCGCCGCGCCGACATCGCCACCTTCCTGCGCACCCGCGAGCGCTTCGCCGACGGTCTGCGCCGCCTCCACCTCAACTTCCGGACGGTGGCGCCGGTGATCGACTGGGTCAACCACGTGTTCGGGACCCTCATCCGGCCCGTGCCCGACAGCCAGCCCGACTACGAACCCCTGGTCGCCGTCCGCGGCACGCCCCCGGTGGGACCGGCGGTCGCCGTCCTCGGCGCCACCCCCCTCGCCGACCTGCTTCCCCCCGATGCCGGCAAGCCGAACGCCGAGGCCCTGCGCCGTCACGAGGCGGCCCTCGTGGCCGACGCCGTGGTCCGCGCCCTCGACGAGGGCTGGAGCGTCGACGAGGGACGCCCCGACGAACCCCGCTGGCGCCCCGCCCGACCGGGTGACATCGCCATCCTGCTGCCCGCCCGCACCTCCCTTCCCCACCTCGAGGACGCCCTCACCGAGCGGGGCATCCCCTACCGGGCCGAGACCAGCTCGCTCGTCTACAACACCCTCGAGGTCCGGGACCTGGTGGCGGTTCTGGCCGCCGTGGCCGACCCCACCGACGAACTCATGGTGGTCACCGCCCTGCGGTCACCCTGGTACGGGTGCGGCGACGACGACCTCGCCCACTGGCGCCTCGAGGAGGGCGGACGCTTCTCCCTGCTCGCCCGACCGCCCGCCGACGCGTCCCCCGATCATCCCGTGGCGCGGGGGCTGGCCCACCTGCGGGCCCTGCTCGAGGCCCGGCCCTGGACACCGCCGGCCGGCCTGCTCGAGCGGGTGATCCGCGAGCGCGCCGTCTTCGAGGCGGCCCTCGCCACGCCCCGCGCCCGCGACCTGTGGCGCCGCCTGCGCTTCGTCGTCGACCAGGCCCGGGCCTGGGCCGATGCCGGGGGCACGGACCTGCGGGCCTACGTCGACTGGGCGCGCCGCCAGGGCGCCGAGGGCACCCGTGTCACCGAGACGGTGCTCCCCGAATCCGACGACGACAGCGTTCGCATCCTGACCATCCACGGCGCCAAGGGGCTCGAGTTCCCCATCACCGTGCTGTCGGGCCTCACCACCCGACTCCAGGGTCGCTCCTCGTCGGTCGAGGCGGCCTTCCCCCCCGGGGGCGACCCGGTCCTGAAGCTGGGCCGCGACGTCCGCTCCCGAACCTACGACGACTGGCAGCCCCTCGACGAGCAGCTCGACCGGCACGAGCGTCTACGCCTGCTGTACGTGGCCGCCACCCGCGCCCGCGACCACCTCGTGGTGTCCCTGGTGCGCCGGACCGACGGGGACGCCGACACCAAGAGTGCGAGCGCCGCCGACGTCCTGGCCGCCGTGGCGACCGGCGAGGGGGCCCCGGCGGTGGTCGACCTCGTCCCCGACGGCTCCACCCCCCGTCTCCCGCCCGTCGAGGCGGCGCCGTCACCGCCGCCCCCCACCCTCGAGGAGCGCCGGGCGTGGGTCGAGCGCCACGCCGAGGTGGTCGAGGCGGCGCGGCGCCCCCGGGTGGTGTCGGCCACCACCCTGGCCCGCCGCCCCGCGGTCGGACGTCCCGACCCGATCGAGGCCGGGCTCGACAAGCGTCCGCGTGATCTCGAGCTTCCCCCGTGGCGCAAGGGACGCTACGGCACGGCCGTCGGTCGAGCCGTGCACGGCGTGCTCCAGGCCGTCGACCTCGCCGGGGGCGACGGCTTGTCCGAGCTGGCGGCCGCCCAGGCGGCGGCGGAGGGCATAGCGGATCTGACCGGGGTGGTGACCGACCTCGCCGCCAGCGCTCTGGCCAGCAGGGTGGCGCGCGAAGCGGCGGCCCTGCCCCACTGGCGCGAGGTCTGGGTCGCGGCGCCCGTCGGCGATCACTTGGTCGAGGGCTACGTCGACCTGCTCTACCGCCGACGCGACGGGCTGGTCGTCGTGGACTGGAAGACCGACCACGTGAGCGACGAGGTGGCCCGGGCCGCCAAGCTCGAGCGCTACCGCCTCCAGGGCGCCGCCTACGCCCTGGCCGTCGCCGAAGCGACCGGTGAGGCCGTGGCGGCGGTGCGCTTCGTGTTCTGCGATCCCTCCGGAGCGACGGTGGTCGATCTCGACGATCCCGCCGCCGCCATGGCCGAGGCCCGCCGGCGGGTGGCGGAGCTGGCCGCCTGGAGCGGGGCCGCCGACGACGCCGACCCCTGACCGCGGCCCTCAGACCGCGCCGCCTCAGACCTCGCGACCCGGACCCCGAGGACCCGGACCCTGAGGCCTCGAAGAAGGGCGCCCGGACCCTCAGGCCTCGAAGAAGGGTGAGAGGCGGGCCAGGGCCAGACGCAGACCGTCGCGTTCGGCCTCGTCCAGTTCGCCCAGGTCGAGGTCGAAGGCGTCGAGGACGAACTCGAGGCCCTCGCGGGCCCGCTCGAACCCGGCCGGGGTCAGCTCCACCAGGGTCCGACGCCCGTCGGCGGGATCGGCCACCCGCTCGACGAGACCCCGGGCGGCGAGGCGCTGCACGGTCTTGGTGGTCCCCCCCGAGGTCTGCACGATCCTCTCGGCGATCTCCCCGGCGCCGAGGCGGTGGGGCGGGCCATGCAGCCAGAGGGCGGCCAGCGCCCCGAACTCGGAGGTGTCGAGGTCGACGGCGGTGAGGGTGTCGGCGAGCCAGGCCTCGAGCTGACGTCCCGTGCGGAACAGCCAGGCCAGCACCCCGATGGTCTGGCGACGACGCTCGTCCACGTGGGGAGCGAGGACGTCGAGGAAGCGGTCCTCACCCCACGGCGAACTCGGCGCGGGGGTCGGGCCACCCTCGCGACCCGGCATCGAGACGGCACCAGCGTTCACCGGCGCGAGGCTAACCGGCACCGCCGGCGGGGGTGGGTCGTTGCCGGGCGCGGACCCCGGCATCGGGGCGACCCACCAGCGGGCGATCCCCGAGGGCGGCCCCACCGGAGGCGACCCCCCAGAGGGGCGACCCGACGGGACGCCTCCGGCCCCGACCGCTCTAGCCTCGCCGGTGTGAGCGAGCCCTCATCGGCGCCGCATCCGCAGGATCCCGGAACGGGCACCCGCCGACCCGTCGTGGAGCGCGCCCTGGTGCGCTGGCCGTCGGGGACCGGGCGACGCTGGCTGTCCTTCGA
>RFFY01000630.1 GCA_003697065.1 Actinomyces sp.
CCCGGCGGGGGGCGCGGCCAGCCAGTCGAGGTAGGCCGGGTGGCGGCGTCGGATCTCGGCGGGCGTCTGGAGGCACACCACCATCCCGGCGCCGAGATGGTCGACCAGGGCGTCGGGGTCGGGGCCGATGACCTCGAGCCCGCACAGGCACAGGGCGCCCGCCACCCCCTCGACCGGCACCCGGTGCACCGACCCGACGGCATCCCACCGCCCCTGCCCCACGTCCATCGCCGCGACCCTAGCGATCCCACCGTCCGCGGCTGTCACCTGGCCCCATCCGCGCCGGGCCACTAGCAATACGGGGGTGATCGCCGGCGACGCCTTCGACCCCGACCACGGCCACGGCCGCCCTCTGGAGGGGATCCGGGTCCTGGCCCTGGAGCAGATGCAGTCCCTGCCCTACGCCACCCAGCTCCTGGCCCGCCTCGGCGCCGACGTGGTGAAGATCGAGCACCCCGAGCGGGGCGATCTGGGTCGGGGGGCGCAGCCGGCCATCGCCGATCCGTACGGGCGGCCCGTCGGCGCCACCTTCCTGCGCAACAACCTGTCGAAGCGCTCGGTGGCGGTCGATCTCAAGCACCCCGAGGGAGCCGCCCTCGTGCGCCGGCTCGCCCCGCGCTTCGACGTGGTGGCCGAGAACTTCAAGCCCGGCACCGTCGAGCGCTTCGGGCTGGGGTGGGACGACCTGGTCGCCGTCCATCCCCGTCTGGTGTGGTTGTCGATCTCGGGCTTCGGCAACCTGGAGCCCTCGCCGTATGCCCACTGGCCGGCCTTCGCTCCCGTGGCCGAGGCCATGGCCGGGCTCTACGCCATCAACCGGGGACCCGACGAGCCGGTCAAGGTCTCGCCCGTGGGAGCGCTGGGCGACACCGGCACCGCCCTGTTCGCCGTGATCGGGGTACTGGCCGCCCTGCGCCAGCGGGACGCCACCGGCCGCCCCCAGCGGGTCGACGTGGCCATGTTCGACGCCATGGTGGCCTTCGCCGACATCGTCCCCAACTACTGGTCGCTGGGCAAGGACCCGCGCACCCCGACCCTCATCATCAACCACGGGTTCGCACTGCGGCGGGGTGAGATCGTGATCCAGGTCGGCCGGGAGCACCAGTTCGCCCGCCTGGCCGAGGCGGTCGGCCACCCCGAGTGGGTCGACGACGAGCGCTTCGCCACCCGCCAGGGCTGGCTCGAGCACCTCGAGGTCATCCGGGCCGGGGTGCGCGACTGGGCCGGTGACCGCACGCCGGTGGCGGCGGCCGACGCCCTCGCCGCCGCCGGGATCGCCGCCGCTCCCGTGTTCGAGGCGGAGGACCTGGTCCACGACGACCACGTCGCCGCCCACGAGATGCTCGTCGGCATCCCCCGCCCCGACGGGGCCGAGCAACCCGTGCTCACCCCCGGCAACCCGGTCAAGATCGCCGACCTCGCCGAGGACCACCCCAGCCGCCCGCCCTGGCTCGGCGAACACACCGAGGACGTCCTGAGCGCCGAACTCGGACTCGACCCCGACGAGATCGCCGATCTCGCCGCCCGGGGTGTGATCGGCCGCGAGCCCTGACGGCCCGCCGTCCGGCGCCGCCCACCTCCGGGTGCTCACGGCCCCGGGCCGCTCCCTCCACCTCCGGGTGCTCACGGCCCCGGACCGCTCCCGGCTCCGACCAGCGCTCGGGCGCCGGCCCGGGCCGGTCCGCGACCACCGGCACCGGCGGCAGCACCAGCCCCGGCACCACCCGCACCACCGGCGGCACCGGACCGCACCGGCGCTCCGGCCCCCGGCGGCGTCGCCTGACCCCGCTCGGCGGGGCTGGCGTACCAGGTGCCGTCGGGGCGTCGGTGCAGGGTGATGTCGCCGAGGTGGCGGCGGACGTGGCAGCGCACGCACAACGACACCAGGGTGTCGACGTCGGTGCGGCCGCCGGAGGTCCACGCCGGCTCGTGGTGGGCCCGGGTGTGGGCGAAGGGGGCGCCACACGCCACGCAGGCG
>RFFY01000631.1 GCA_003697065.1 Actinomyces sp.
CGCCCCCCGCCACGCAGATGACGAGGCCGTGGGTGACGTAGTGGCGCACGATGCTGCGTCGGTCGATCCCGTTGGCGTAGAGGGTGCCGATCTCGTGGCGTTCGCGCCGGACGAGGCGTCCGAGCATGACGTAGGCGGCCATCCCCGCCACCGACAGGAACAGGAGGGGGAACAGCACCGAGATGGAGGCGAAGCCCTGCACGTCGGACTGGAGGGCCAGGTTCGAGGGCTGCTCGTCGAGCCCGTAGACCTCGCCGGCGCCGTGGGCGTCGGCGAGGGCACGGACATCCGCCAGGGCGGCGTCGGTGTCGGTCCCGTCGACGAAGCGGGCCACGACCTGGCGCGGGGTGTCGGGTGCCATCCGGCGGGCGAGCTCGTCGGGGGCGAAGACGACGGCGAACTCCGAGGGGAGGGTGAAGATGTCGGTGCGCGAGCGGGACGGGAAGAGGTACTCGGGCGAGGCGGCGACACCAACGACGGGAACCGGGGTCCAGGAGTCGCCGAGGCGCACCTCGACGGTGTCGCCGACCGCGAGGTCGAACTCGTCGGCGGCGTGGCGTTCGAGCACGACGGCCCGGGTGTCGTCGGGGCCCAGGTCGCGGCCGGCCACGAGGTGGAGGCGGTTGACGCCGCTGGTGGCACCGTCGACGCGGCCGTAGAGCTCCCGACCGGCGAGTCGCAGGGGCACGTCGGCGTGGACGCGGTCCTCGACGGTGGCGACCCGCGGGTCGGCGGCGAGGGCGTCGGCGATGGCCGGTGTGTCACCGCCGGTGATCCAGACATCGGCCATGGCCGTGCGCTCGTAGAACGAGGCGTAGGAGGTCGACAGGTTGAGGGAGGCGTCGAGGTCGGCGACGAACAAGACGATGCCGAGGAACACGGTGGCGGCGACGGCGCCGGCCTGGGCCCGCTGGCGTCGCAGGTCGCGGCGGGCCTTGCGTCCCAGCAGGGTCCGCACCCGGGGCGGAGCCGGGGGTTCCCGGTCCGGCCGACGACGGCGTCTCACGCCGTGACCTCCTCGCCGGCGGTGAGGGCGGCCACGACCTCGGCGGCTCCCAGAGGGGCGGGGTTGGTCACGTCGTCGACGATGCGTCCGTCGACGAGGTGGAGGACCCGGTCGGCGACCCGGGCCACGTCGGGATCGTGGCTCACCACGAGCACCACCCGACCCGCCTCGTCGCAGGCCGCGCGCAAAAGGGCGAGCACGGCGGCCCCGTTGGCGCGGTCGAGAGCGCCTGTGGGTTCGTCGCCGAGGATGAGGGGCGCCGACTTCGCCAGGGCCCGGGCGATGGCGACCCGCTGTTGCTGGCCGCCGCTGAGCTGGCCCGGGAAGCGGTCGGCGAGATCGGCTATGCCGACGTCGTCGAGGGCGGCGAGCGCCTCGGGGGTGCCGGCCCCGGCGAGGGCGGCGATGAGCTCGACGTTCTCGAGGGCGGTGAGGGTGGGGACCAGGTTGAAGAACTGGAACACGAAGCCGACCCCGTGGCGGCGGTAGCGGGCGAGCTCGGCGCCCCGGGCGGCGCCGACGTCGACCCCGTCGACCCGGACCTCGCCGGCGGTGGGGCGGTCGATACCGCCGATGAGGTTCAACAGGGTGGTCTTGCCGGATCCCGAGGGCCCGAGCAGCACGACGAAGGTGCCTCCGGCGATGTCGAGGTCGATCCCGCGGAGGGCCTCGACGGCGGTGGGACCCTCGCCGTAGACGCGGGTGAGTCCCCGGGTGCGGACGACGGTGTCGGTCACGATGCCTCCTCGCGGGGGGAGTCGGTGGTGGGATCGGCCGGGCCGGCGAACCAGCCGTGGGTCAGAAGCCGGGTCTCCTCGGCGGCCCAGCGGTGGGCGAGGGTGGCCTCGTCGACGCCGAGGGCCACGGTGGCGTGGGAG
>RFFY01000632.1 GCA_003697065.1 Actinomyces sp.
ACCCCGTCCGAGCCCGACCCCGACGCGGTGTGGGCGGCGCTCGTCGCGGCCGTCGACGGGGTCGGCTCCCTCGACGGCGTCGAGGCCTGCGGGGTCGGCAGCGGTGGGCCGATGACCCGGGGGGGCGAGACCGTGTCGCCCCTCAACATCCCGGGCTGGCGAGATTTCCCCCTCCGCTCCCGTCTGGCCGACCACCTCGGCCTGCCCGTCCACGTCGACAACGACGCCAAGGCCCTGGCCCTCGGCGAGGCGTGGCGGGGGGCGGCCCGGGGCGAGACCGACTTCATCGCCATGGTCGTCTCGACCGGGGTCGGTGGCGGGATCGTGCTCGACGGCCGCCTCCTCGACGGCGCCCGGGGCAACGCCGGACACATCGGCCACGTCGTGGTCGAACCCGACGGAACCCCCCTGCCGGGCCACGTCCCGGGGGTTCTCGAGTCGGAGGCGTCGGGAACCGCCATCGCCTTCCGTACGGGCCGGCCGGCCGCCGAGGCCCCGCCGGAAGAGATCCACCGGGCCGGGACCCTGGTCGGGCGGGCCGTGGGGTCGGTGGCGAACCTGCTCGACCTCCGCCTCGCCGTGGTGTCGGGGTCGGTGGCGCTGGGCTTCGGCGAGCCCTTCTTCGCCGCCGCCCGTGCCGAGATCGACCGGGTGGCGCGCCTCGACCACTCGCGTGGCACGCGCATCGTGCCCGGGGGTCTCGGCGCCGACGGCCCCCTGGTGGGGGCGGCGGCGGTGGCCTGGCGTCACCGGGGCGTGGACGTGGGGGTGCGGTGACCGACCTCGGGGCCCTGCTCGCCGTGTTGGTCCGTCCCCGCCTGTGGTGGACCGCCCTGGTCGAGGTCCGTCGCTTCGCGCCCCGCGGCTGGTGGCGCCGCCCGCCCTTCGTGCCCCTCCCGTCGGCGGAGCTGCTCGCCTTCCGGGCTGAGACCCAGTACGGCGACGCCCGACACCGCCTCGAGCCCGACGACCTGATCAGCTGGTTGCGATGGTGCCGCGCCGAACGGCGCTGCGGGCGTCCCGACTAGTCTCGCCGCCATGTCGGGCGTGCTCGTGCTCAACGCCACCTACGAGCCTCTGGCCGTGGTGAGCGTGCGGCGCGCCGTGTGTCTCGTGCTCGACGCCAAGGTCGAGACCCTCGAGGCGACCGGGCGCCAGATCCGCTCCGAGCGTCTGGCCCTGCCCGAACCCTCGGTGGTGCGTCTCGCCCGCTACGTGCGGGTCCCGCGCCCCCGCCACCGGGCGCCCAACCGGCGGGCGGTCTTCGCCCGTGACCGGCACCGCTGCCAGTACTGCGGCCGTCCCGCCGAGACCCTGGACCACGTCGTCCCCCGGAGCCGGGGCGGTACCCATACCTGGGAGAACCTCGTGGCGGCCTGCCGCCGCTGCAACGCCGCGAAGCGCGACCGCCTCCTGGCCGACACCCCCCTGGTGCTGAGGCGGCGGCCGGGCCCGCCCGCGCCCTCGACCTGGATCGAGGTGCTGGCCGGGCGCATCCCCGAGTCGTGGTGGCGCTATCTGAGTCCGGCGGGTCTGCGATCGGCGTGAGCGCCGCCGGGGCGGCGGCGGGGGGCTGGGTCGTCGACACCCGCCGGGGCGCCGTCGAAGAGCTGCACCATCTGCCCGATCCCGATGTGGCGGTGCGTACGGTGCGGATCCTGTGGCCCGCCGACACGGCGATCGTGCTGGGCTCGAGCCAGGACCCCGGAGTCCTCGTCCCCGATCCGCCCGCACCGGTCGTGCGCCGGCGCAGCGGGGGAGGCCTGGTCCTGGTCGAGGCCGGGGCGGTCACCTGGGTCGACCTGCTCGTCCCGCGCCACGATCCCCTGTGGGACGACGACGTCGTGCGGGCCGCCGCCTGGGTCGGCGAGGTGTGGCGGGACGCCCTGGCGGCCGCACACCGGTGGAGCCCCGTCGGCAGCGGACCGCCCCCCGGGGCGCTCCGGGTCCATGCGGGGCGTCTGGAGCCGGGACCCTTCGGGCAGCTCGTGTGCTTCGCCGGGATCGGCCCGGGCGAGGTGGTGCGGGATGGCCGCAAGCTGGTGGGTGTCAGCCAGCGCCGTGATCGCCACTGGATCCGGGTCCAGACCCTGGTCCACCACCGCTTCGACGCGGGTGCGGTCGCCGACCTGGTCGACCTCGACACCGACCGGCGGCGGCACCTGACCGCGGCTCTCGGTGACGGGGTCGGGGTGGTCGAGAGCGACCCGGAGCACCTCGTGGCGGCCCTGCTCGCCCGCCTCGGCGTCTGAGCGGCGCCCACCCGGGCGGCGCCGGTGGTGTCGGGGCCCGATCCGCGGCGCCCACCCGGGCGGCGCCGGTGGTATCGGGGCCCGATCCGTCGCCCCAGCGGGCCCTCTGCGCGCCCTGTGTGACGAACAGGCGTTCGCTTTCGCGCTCTACGTCGGATTTTCCTTGCATCTGGGGGCGCCCTGGGCTTAGTGTGGGGCGCTATGGAGTGATCTGGAGCAGTTCGGGACGATCTGGGAGACCTCGGGAAGGACCGGGGGACCGGAGGGACCGGCGCTCCGCAGGCCGGGAACGGGTCGACGAGACGGGAAGGCGACACGGTGTTCGTCGGACATCACGAACACACGCTGGACGAGGCGGGACGCCTCATCCTCCCGCGCCCCTTCCGCGACCAGCTCGCCGACGGCGCCGTCGTCGCCCCCTACGGCGAGTGCCTCGCCGTGTTCCCCGCTGCCCAGTTCGACGCCGCCGGGCGACGCCTCCTCGAGCTCGTCTCCGCCGGGGAGATGGATCCGGCCGCCATGCGGACCTTCTCCGCCTACGCCGACCTCGTCCGCCCCGACAAGCAGGGTCGCATCCGCATCCATCCCCGTCTCCAGGACCTGGCCCACCTCGACGGCGAGGTCGTCGTCACCGGTGCCCTCCAGCACGTCGAGGTCTGGAGCCCCTCCCGGTGGGAGGCCCAGCTCGTGCGGGGCACCCCGGCCTGGAACGAGGCCGTCAGCCGCGGCGTGGGCTTCCTGCCGGCCCCCACCGACTCGTCCGCCGACGCCGTGCCCGTCCCCCCACCTGCCGAACCCCGACCGTGACCACCCGCCCGACCCCTTCCGCACCGATCCGGCCATCGGCAGTCCCCCGGCCTGCAGATGGAAGACCCGTACTCCGCCCGCTTGCCATCAGTTCGATCGGGGAGACATCCCGACGGACGCCGCGGGCCGGGGGACTGCCGATGGCCGGATCACGCCCCGACCCGGGACACCGCCACGCCATGCCCGACGAACACAGCGACGACTTCGTCCACGAACCCGTCATGGTCGACGAGGTCCTCGAGGCCCTCCGCCCGGTTCCCGCCGGCATCCACGTCGACGCCACCGTCGGGGGCGGGGGTCACGCCGCCGCCCTGCTCGCCGACCGGCCCGTCGCCCACCTCGTCGGCATCGACCGCGATCCCCGCGCCCTGGCCGCCGCCCGGCGTCGCCTCGCTCCCCACGCCGACCGGGTGACCCTGATACGGGCGCCCTACGACCGCCTGGCCGACGAGGTCGGTGGCGTCGCTCGGCGCCTCGCTCTACCCGTCACCTCCGTCCTGTTCGACCTGGGGGTCAGCTCCCCCCAGCTCGACCACCCCGAGCGCGGCTTCAGCTACCGCCACCGGGGACCCCTCGACATGCGGATGGATCCCGACTCGTCCCTGACGGCCGGCGAGATCGTCAACACCTGGGACGCCCGTGCCATCGCCGATCTGCTCCGGCGCCACGCCGACGAACGTTTCGCCGGGCGCATCGCCCGTGCCATCGTCGCCCACCGGCCCATCACCGACACCGTCGAACTCGCCGAGATCGTCCGCGACGCCATCCCCGCCCCGGCCCGGCGGCGTGGTGGTCACCCCGCCCGTCGCACCTTCCAGGCCCTGCGCATCGCCGTCAACGACGAACTCACCATCCTCGACCGGGCCCTCGAGCAGGCCCTCGACCTGCTCGCGCCCCAGGGTCGATGTGTGGTCCTCGCCTACCACTCGGGTGAGGACCGCATCGTCAAGCGTCGCTTCCGCGACGCCGCGGGCGAGGCCCCGCCACCACGCCCCGGGCTGCCGCCCCCTCCCGGCACCGTCCCGGTCGTGCGTCACGTGTGGCGGGGCGCCCGCACGCCCTCCCGGGCCGAGGTCGAGCGCAACCGGCGGGCCGAGGCCGCCCGCCTCCGGGCCGTCGAGAAGCTCGGGTCCGGCGGCGCGACGCCGGATCGGGGGAGCTCGTGATGGCCTCACCCCAGCGCGCCCGCCCGGCGCCCCGACGGGCGCCGGCTCCCGATCGACGCCCACCCCTACGGCCCGTCCCCCGACGCCGCCCGGAGCCGACCCGCCGCGCCACGCCACGCACCGCGCCCGCCCACCGGCCGGTCGGGGTGGTGGGGACGGTGCTGGCCGTCGTCGTGTTCTGCACCCTGTTCGGCCTGGCCGCTCTCCACGCCCTCCAGGTCCAGACCCAGGCCCGCATCGACGCCCTCGAGACGGCGAACGCCGAGCGCAGCGAGCGCCTCGACGAGCTCGGGGTGCGGCTCGCCCACCTCGACAGCCCCGTCGGGGTCGCCGAGGCCGCCCGCGCCGCCGGGCTCGTGCCGGCCCCCGAGGTCGTGCCCCTCGTGCCCCTCGCCCCGGG
>RFFY01000633.1 GCA_003697065.1 Actinomyces sp.
GCGCCCTCACGCCTCCCTCATCGTCTCCTCACATCTCTCTCGCCTGCCTCTTACCCCCGCCCCCGATCCTGATCACCAGAGAGGCACCCCCAGTCAGACCCGAAGGAGAACGACCATGAGAAAGTCACTCACCGCCACCGTCGCCGCCGCCACCGCCCTCGGCGGGGTCGCCGCCGGCGCCGCCTGGTTCGCCCCCGGCCTCGCCGGCGCCCAGGACGACTCCACCCCGGCCCCCGATGCCGTGCCCGCCGAGGAGGTCGCCCCCAACCCCGGCGAGCAGGTGCGGGCCCACCTGAGCGAGGCGCTCCAGCCCCTCGTCGACGACGGCACCCTCACCGAGGCCCAGCGTGACGCCGTCATCGACGCCCTCGAGGCCGCCCGGCCCGACGGGGTCGGCCACCGCGGCCACCGCGGCCCCGGGCGCCTGTTCGGGGACGGCGACATCGCCGAGATCCTCGGCATGGACCGTGCCGACATCGTCGCCGCCCTGCGTGACGGCCAGAGCCTGGCCGATCTCGCCGAGGCCAACGGGGTCGATCCCCAGGTGCTCGTCGACGCCATCGTCGACGACATCACCGAGCGGGTCGGCGAGGCCGTCGACGCCGGCCGCCTCGACGAGACCCGGGCCGACGAGATCCTCGACAACGCCGAGGAGCGGGCCACCGCCATCGTCGAGGGCGACGTCACCCCCCACCGGCCCGGTGGCCACCGCGGTCCCGGCGGTCCGGGGATGCCCGACGAGGCGCCCGCCGACGCCTGATCACGACGTCGCTTCCGACGTCGCCGTCTCCCACATCCTCCACACACCGTCGTCGCCGGGTCCGCACGGACCCGGCGGCGGCGCGTCCGGGTGTCGGCGGTGCCGGCGGGGTCAGGCGCCGGCGGCCCCGGTGATGGCGCTGGCGGTGCGATAGGCGGATCAGGCGCCAGCGGCCTGCCGGCGCGCCAGCTCACGCTCGCAGGCGACGAGACGGGCCTCGAGCTCAGCGCGGCCCATCCCCGTCTCGATCCCCTCGTTCAGCTTGCGCCAGGTGTAGGGATCGATCCCGATCCCGTCGCCCTGACCGCCCGAACCCTGGATGGCAAGCGGCGACAGGATCGCCCGGTCTATGGCCGCCAGGCGCCGGCGCAGGTTCTCGACCTCGGCGACGAGACGGTCGGTGCCGACCGTGGCCAGGGCTCCTCCACCCACCCGGGCGGCCTCGGAGCGCAGCTCGTCGAGGCGCTCGCGTAGGCGCACGCGCTCGACCGGATCGGTCTCCTCCTCGTAGGCGAC
>RFFY01000634.1 GCA_003697065.1 Actinomyces sp.
CTCTTCGGCACGAGCCCGGCCAAGCGCAAGCCCGGCTACGCCAACTACGAGATCGCCGATCCGCCTCTCAAGCTCGTCTTGTTCGAGAACCCCGGCGCCGGCGGCGGCATCAATCACCTGGGGGTCGAGACCGAGACCCCCGACGAGGTCGTGGCGGCCCACCGTCGTCTCGCTGCCGCCGGCCTCGCCGTCACCGACGTCGACGAGACCGTGTGCTGCTACGCCGACAAGGTCGAGTGCTGGACCACCTCACCGGAGGGCCAGCGCTGGGAGTGGTACGTCAAGACCGGCGACAGCGACACCTTCGACGGCACCCCCGAC
This sequence comes from Actinomyces sp., assembly GCA_003697065.1. Classification (GTDB taxonomy): domain Bacteria; phylum Actinomycetota; class Acidimicrobiia; order Acidimicrobiales; family Aldehydirespiratoraceae; genus J010. The sequence continues at coordinate 322 of RFFY01000634.1, forward strand.
CCCCGTTCTGGCTCCGGTATCGCCCGCTCCACGGTTACTGCGGGAGCCAGAACGGAGGGGGAGGCGGTGGGGACGGCCGGGACGGGCGCGTGCTGCGGGCCCGACGCCTGCTGTGGCTGACGGCGGGGCCGCACAGGGGGCCCGGCCCGCTCACGAGCGGGGCACCTCGCGCCAGGGGATGTCCTTGTCCACGCGGGGTTCGCGGGGCAGACCCAGGGCCCTCTCGGCCAGGTTGTTGCGCTGCACCTCGTTGGTCCCGCCCCCGATCGAGATGGAGAAACGTCCGTAGAGCTCGGCGCGCGCCCAGCGGGCCGGATCGGTGTCGCCGGCGGTGGCGGCGGCCCCCATGATCCCCACCGCCAGATCGCCCGCCCGACGCTTCGACTCGGCCGCGTACAACTTGATCAGGGCCCCGTCGATCGGGGGCGGCTTGCCGGCGCGCACGGCGTTCTGGATCGTCTCGCCCATGAGGGTCTGAAGGCGCTCGCGGGTCCACAGGTCGACGATCCCCGCCCGCACGAGCGGATCCCGCTCGCGCCGGTGGAGGCGGGCGAGTTCGACCAGGCGGGTCGAGGTCGGACGCGTCCCCCGTCCGATGAAGGCGCTCTCGTTGGCGAGCACGGTCCGGGCGGGACCCCAGCCCCCGTCGATCTCGCCGACCACGTTGGCCACCGGGATCCGCACCCCGCTGAGGAAGACCTCGTTGAAGTGGGCCGACCCGGTCATCTGCACCAGGGGACGCACCTCGATGCCCGGCGTCGACATGTCGACGAGCAGGAAGGTGATGCCCCGGTGCTTGGGGACGTCGGGATTCGTGCGCACCAGGAGGAACCCCCAGTCGCAGAACTGGGCGGCCGAGTTCCACACCTTCTGGCCGTCGACGACGAACTCGTCGCCGTCGCGCACGGCCCGGGTGGCGAGGGCGGCCAGGTCCGAGCCCGCTCCCGGCTCGCTGAAGAGCTGGCAGAAGGTGTACTCCGCCGACAGGAGGCGGGGCAGGAAGTGGCGCTTTTGTTCCTCGGTGCCGTGACGCAGCAGGGTCGGGCCGAGCATGGCGATGGTCGAGGCGATGAAGCCGCTGCTCTCCCGGTAGTCGCGGGCCACCTCGTTGACGATGCGCGCCATCCAGGGCTCGCCGCCGCCACCGCCGTACTCGGCGGGCCAGGCGATACCGGCCCAGCCCGCCTCGTGGAGGCGGCGCTGCCAGCGGCGGCCCTCCTCGAACTCGGTGCCGGCCCGGTCGGGCGAGACGAAGCCGGTCACCTCCCACAGGTCGTCGTCGGCCCGGGGGGTGGCGTTCTCGTCGAACCAGGCCCGGACCCGGGCCCGGAAGACGGCCTGCTCGGGCGTGTCGTCGGTGGCGGGGGACGCCGCCTCGTGGTCGCTGCGCATGAGGCGGCCATGATCGGCGCGCCGGCCCCCCGACCGCCAGTTCCCGACGCCGGCGACGGGTTGGCCGACGGCGGCGACGGGTTGGCCGTGGGCATCGCGGGCGCCACCGGGCCGGAGCCGGATGCCGCGTGGGAGCCGAATGGGCACCGACGCGCCCGTCGGCCATCATGGACCCGTCATGGACACGGCGCCCCCGTCGGCGCCGCGCCGTTCACCGAGGAGGAGCCATGCCCGAGGCGTTCATCGTCGATGCCGTCCGTACGCCCACCGGCCGTCGGGGAGGCGGACTCTCCCGGGTCCATCCCGCCGACCTCGGTGCCGCCGCCATCACCGCCCTGCTCGAGCGCACCGGGGTCGATCCGCTCGCCGTCGAGGACGTCATGTTCGGCAACGTCGACTCGGTCGGTCCCCAGTCCGGTGACATCGCCCGCACCTGCTGGCTGGCGGCCGGCCTGCCCGAGGCCATCCCCGGTGTGACCGTCGACCGCCAGTGCGGCTCGGGGCAGCAGGCGGTGAGCTTCGCCGCCATGGCGGCCAAGGCCGGTGTCCACGACCTCGTCGTCGCCGGCGGGGTCCAGAACATGTCCATGGTGCCCATCGGCTACGCCATGGAAGCCGGCAAGGCCCTGGGTTTCGAGGATCCCTTCACCGGCTCCGCCGGATGGGTCGAGCGCTACGGCACCCAGGAGATCTCCCAGTTCCGGGGGGCGGAGCTGGTGGCCGAGAAGTGGGACATCAGCCGGGCCGAGATGGAGGCCTTCGCCTACGAGTCGCACCAGAGGGCCATCCGTGCCATCGACGAGGGCCGCTTCGAGCCCGAGATCGTCCCGGTGGCGGGTGTGTCGGTCGACGAGGGGCCACGCCGCGACACCTCGCTCGAGAAGATGGCCCAGCTCCCCACCCTCGTCGAGGGGGGCCGCCTGACGGCCGCGGTGTCGAGCCAGATCAGCGACGGCGCCGCCGCCCTGCTCATCGCTTCGGAGCGGGCCGTGGCCGAACACGACCTGACCCCCCGGGCCCGCATCCACCACATCAGCGTCCGCGGCGACGACCCCGTCTTCATGCTGAGCGGACCCATCGCCGCCACCGCCTACGCCCTCGA
>RFFY01000635.1 GCA_003697065.1 Actinomyces sp.
CCTGAGGCACCGACTGGAGCTGGTGAGGCGGTGCGATGCCCTGCGCTCGGACCTCGGCTATTCCACCAGGAGGGCGGTGGGCCGCACGGCGGCACGCCTCATCACGCTCCGCAACGCCGTGGCCCACGGGCGACGCCTCTTCACCACCCGGCCGTCGCAGAGTGGTGGCAGGCGGGCGGGTGGCCCGGGCAGCACCGGCGGCGACCCGATGAGCGAGACCATCGGGGCGATCGACGAGGCCCTCGATCTCGCCGACCGGGCGTGGGCGCTGGTGGCGAAGAGCCGCCACTGACCGCCGGGCCCGGGGCGGGCCGTCGTGAGCGCCGCCGGGGGGACGCGTCGGCTCAGATGCGGTCGAGGACGCCGCCGTCGAACAGGGGCGTCATGGCGAAGGTCTCGCGGTCGGCGGCGAGGGCGGCGGGATCGGGCGGGTCGAGGGGACCCGAGGCGGCGTCGAGGATGTCGTCGAGACGGCGCAGGTCGCTGGAGGTGGCGAGGAAGAGTCCCGGGTGGGCGAGCACGTAGCGCACCGCCCGGGCCACCGCCGCCGGATCCTCGAGGGGCTGGTACCAGGAGAAGCGCGGCCCGACGCCTTCGGGCCAGCGGCGGCGGGCGATGGCCTTGATGGTCACGACGGCGACCTGCTCGGCGGCGCAGCGTTCGAGCAGGGCGTCGACGTCGCGCCGGTACTCGGGGATCTCCGACAGGACGTGGCTGAAGGGGAACAGGACCGAGTCGTAGGGGAAGGCGTCGAGGCTACGCAGGTGCATCCGGGCGATGCGCAGTCCGTGCCCGGTCACGCCGATGTGGCGGACGAGGCCCTCGTCGCGGGCCGCCACGAGGGCTTCGAGCGCTCCACCCGGCCGGTGCACCGTCTCCCACTCGTCGGGCTCGACGAGGTTGTGGAGCTGGATGAGGTCGACGCTGTCGACCCCCATGCGCTCGAGGGAGCGCTCGAGCGAGGCCCGGGCGGCGGAGGCGGTGCGGTCCCCGGTCTTGGTGGCGAGGAAGAAGCGGTCGCGGTGTCGGGCCATCCACGGCGCCAGGCGGAGCTCGGCGTCGCCGTAGCCGGCGGCGGTGTCGATGTGGTTGACGCCGGCGGCGAGCAGGCGCGGCAGGACGCGGTCGGCGCGTTCCTGGGTGCATGAGCCGAGCGCCGCGGCACCGAACACCACCCGGGAGCTGGCGTGGCCCGTGCGGCCGAAGGGAAGGATGGGGATCACGGCGCGGTGCCTCCCGCGGGGACGACAGGGAACGGTGGGGCGAGGTTAGGCGAGCCGGGACCGCCGGGTCGGCCGGCTCGCATCAGGGCTCGGATCAGGGTGCCGTCTCGTCATCGTCGTCCACCAGGAACGAGACGTCCTCCAGATCCGGGAACTCGATGACCTCGGCGCTGAACATCTCCAGCTCTTTCATCGCCTCGGCCAGTTCGCGCTCTCGCCGTTCCTCCTCGGCGGCGCGTTCGGCCTCGCGGCACATCTTGTCTTCGTCCCAGGGCGGAAGCACCGGATCCGGCAGCTCGAAGGAAGCGCCCCAGATCAGCGCGCCGACGGCGGCATCGATCTCCGACTCACCTTCCATGAGGAGGCGGCGGTAGCGGTCCCCGGCGAGCTCCCAACGCAGCACCTCGTCGCTGTCAGCATCGCCCCGGCCATCGTGGGCGCCCCGGTCATGCTCCTCCATCGTCCTCTCCCATCGGGTCGACGTCACGGTGCCGGTCGGCAACCGCTGCATGCCACGGTGACGGACACCGACCCGTTCTCCTTCGGTCACCGCCGCCGGCCGCGAGGTGACTCATCGAGTCGGCGCGGGTGATGAGCCGCTCGCCCCCGCGTCCGGAGGGCGTGCCGACAGTACGGCGACGAGGAAGTCGGCGTCGGGACCGAAGGGGCGGAGATCCCAGGTGGCGAGCTTGACGTCGACGACCAGGCCGGCGACGGCGGCATCGGCGAAGAACTCCTCGAAGGCGTACCCGCGCCCGGCGCCGAAGCCGACGACGAGCCGCCCGGTCGGCGCGAGGTGGTCCCGGAGCCGGGCGAGAACCGTGCGTCGCGAACCGGGAGCCAGGAACGCCATGACGTTGCCGGCGGCGACGATCACGTCGAAGGGCTCGTCGATGCCGTGACGCCCGAGGTCGAGTCGGGCCAGGTCGTCGACGATCCAGCGGGGTCCGGGGTGATCGGCGCAGGCGGCGTCGACGAGGACGGGGTCGAGGTCGACACCGACGACCTCGTGGCCGAGGCGGTGCAGGCGTCCCCCCACCCGACCCGGCCCGCAGCCGGCGTCGAGGATGCGGGCGTGGCGGGGGGCCATGGCGTCGACGAGCCGGGCCTCGCCGTCGAGGTCGACCCCGTCGCGGGCCAGCCCACGGAAGCGTTCGACGTAACGCCGCGAGTGCCCGGGGTCGGCGCGGACCATGGCGAGCCAGGGATTCTCGTGGTTCATGCGGGCGGCCTTCCGGTGTCGGGGGCCCGTCGTCGGGTTCCGGGCGGCGGTGGTGCCGGTCCATACTGGCGCATGGACGCATACGAGGCCGTGGTCACCAAGCGGGACATCCGCCACTACACCCCCGACCCCATCCCCGACGATCTGTTGCACAAGGTGCTGCAGGCGGCCCGCATGGCCGGCAGCGCCAAGAACGCCGAGGCCAACCGGCTCATCGTGTTCCGGGGCCGGGAGGTCAAGGAGGCCCTGGCCGGCTGCGGCGACTATGCGGGCTGGATCGGGTCGGCGCCGGTGATCATCGGCATCGCCGCCCCCCGCGAGGCCCTGCGCCTCTTCGACGTGGGCCGCATGGCGCAGAACATGATGATCGTCGCCCACGCCGAGGGGCTCGGCTCGTGTCCGGTGACGCTCGGCCACCAGGACCGGGTGCGGGCCGCCATCGGTCTTCCCGACGACTGGGAGATGCCGATGGTGATCACCCTGGGTCGCCCGGTGGCCGAGGTGCCCGACAGCCCCCTCAAGCGGCGCCGCCTCCCTCTCGAGGAGCTCGTGCGCCACGAGCGCTGGAGCTGACGCGGGCGTCCACCGGGGCGGCCCGTCACCGCCGGCGCGGCCGGTGGGCGTGGCGGGCTCAGACCTCGACGGGCACCGACGAGTCGAGGCCCCACTCCGCCCAGGAGCCGTCGTAGACCCGCACGCCGTTGTGACCGAGCAGCTCGGTGAGGACGAACCAGGCGGTGCTGGCCCGGGCTCCGATGGTGCAGTAGGTGATGGCGGGATCGTCGGGACCGAGGTCGGGGAACAGGCCCGCGAGCGCCGCCGGGTCCCGGAACGACCCGTCGTCGTCGAGGTAGCCGTCGGCGGGGGAGTTGACCGCCCCTGGGACGTGGCCGGCGACCCCGTCGGGGTGCATGCCCCCCGAGGGCCAGAAGCGCTCACCGGCGTACTCGAGGGGGGACCGCACGTCGATGATGGTCTCGTCGGGTCGGTCGATCGCCGTCATCACGTCGGCCAGGGACGCCCGCAGGGTGGGGTCGGCGGGAACGAGGCGGTGGGTCGTCGGTGCCGGCGTCGACGGTTCGGCGCTCCAGGGGTGGCCGGCCGCCTGCCAGGTGTCGCGGCTCGTGTCGAGGATGTGGACGTCGCGGTGGCCGAAGAGGCGCAGCAGCCAGTAGCCGAACGCCGGGGCGTAGCCGTAGAAGACGACGGTGGAGTCGGCGTCGATGCCGCTGCGCTGCACGAGTTCGGCGAAGGCGGCCGAGCCGACGAAGGCGTAGTCGGGGTCCTTGATGTCGGTGTAGATGTTCCACAGGACCGCTCCGGGGATGTGGCCCTCGTCGTGGGCGGCACCGGAGACGTCGACCTCCACGACCCGGACGCCGGGATCGTCGAGATGGGCCGCCAGCCAGTCGGCGCCGACCAGGGGGCCGACGGTGCGGGTGTCGGTGGTGGGGGTGTCGGTGGACATGATCGCCTCCTCGGGTCGGGACTCACCCCGAGGGCGCCAGATCGGTGCGCCGGACCGCCAGACGGTGTCTGGCGATTCCGGCCGGGCCCCGGCGGGAGGCGCGTCGTGTCCGGTCCCGGGTCGTACCGCATAGCGTCACGGTGGGCCCGGACAGGTCGCATGCCCGGAAGTAGAGTCGGCGCCGGTAGCACCGGGATGCCGGGATCGCGGGGGGTGACACGTGTTCCGCTCATCTCGTGCCCGCAACGACGTGGCGGGGGCGGTGGTCGTCGCCGTTCTCGTCGGGC
>RFFY01000636.1 GCA_003697065.1 Actinomyces sp.
CCTCCAGATGACCCACCTCCAGATGGGCGGGCTCCAGGGCGAAACCCTCGAGCAGACCCTCGGGGCCGTGGGCCCAGACACACTCCAGATAGTGACCGAACACCGAACGCGGAACCGGCAGGGGCTGATGGCGCTGGCGGTGCCGGAAGGTCATCGGCGTCACGAAACGCAGGGTCCACCGGCGCCGCGGGCGCGCCGACGCCACCAGCTCGGCCCACGACGCCCCCGACACCAACGACACACCCGCCGAACGGCCCCACGCCTCACCGAAACGCAGGGGCGTGCCCACGGCGGCCCCCTCGGCCAGGCGCGCCGCCAGGGCGTCGTCGAGCAGCCCCACCTCGAAGGCCCAACGCCCACCCGGTGCCGCGAACGGCGGCGACAGCGACCAGGGCTTGCGGGAGCGCTGATGGGCCTCGTCATCGGGGCCGTCGAGCCAGGTCGACACCACCGCATGCAGACCCCGCGGCGTGACCGCCTCGGCCGCCACCCCCTCGACATCCACACGCCACCGGGACGGCATCACACGAACCTCCCCGGCCGGCGGAAACACCACCCGACCACGCTTCGCGAACACGCACCGTGGCTGACGGACACCGCGGAGTCCGCCTCGGTCACCGCGGAAGATGAGCGGCCAGCGCCGCCTCGACCGCAGCCGCCACCTCACCGACCGGATCACGGGGCGCCCGACCCGCCAGGTGCTCGAACACCGCCGCCACCACACCCGTCACCGACCGCTCGGCCACCCGCACGCCGAGCCGGTCGAGGGTCGTGGCGTCGCCCGCCACGGCCGCCTCGAGGTCGGGCCGGCGCGTACCGGCGTGGGCCATGGCGTTGCGGAAGCGGTTCAGCCGGCCCGTCCGCAGGGTGAGGGCCACCTCCGCTCCGGTGCGGTCGGTCGCCCAGCGACGCTTCGACTCGACGGCCGGGTTCGCCGGGCACCCCTCGCACCGCTCGTCGGCCGCCACGCAGGTCGCCGCCCGCCGTGCCGGATCGCGCACCTCGTCCCTGACCACCCGGCACGCCGCCGGCACCTTCTCGAACCCGCGGAGCACCTCCTTCACCTCTCCCGCCCGGTGGTACAACCACAGGGCCGGCATCGCCTCGGCCGCCACGATCGCGTGCAGGGCCGCCTCGACCGGACGACCGTCGATCTCCGCCGCCCGCACCAGAGCGAACGCCCGCTCGGCGTCACCGTGCGCCCTGTCCCGTTCGATCGCCTGGAGCCGCCGGTCCACCGCCGAGGAATCCCGCGTCCACGGCGCCGTGTTCGACACGACGGCCGATCCCACGCGGCACCAGTGGCGCAACTCGCCCACGACGGGCGGGGGGACGAGACGCAAACGACCGATCTCGTCCACCATGTCGGCCGCCGCCGGGAAGCGGGCCCCACGGGCGGCGCGGACGACCACGCCCGCCAGCTGACCCAGGACCCGCTCGGCGTGGAAGAGGCGGGCCAGCGGCTCCTCGCTCACCCCCGACCCGTTCGCCAGGGGCCGCATCGTCGACACCCGCGGCGTGCGCTCACCGTGGGCGAGGGCGGCCGCCACCACCATCGCCCGCATCAGGGGCGGTCCTCCCACCGTCAACAGCACCACCTCGTCGGGCCCGTCGGCGTCCACCACCCCCGCCAGGATGCGGTCGAGCTCGGCCCGGACCGCGGCGTCGTCGCTCAGGTCGGCCTGCACCGCCCACACCCGCACCGCCACCCCTGCCAGATGGACCCCGAGCACACGGGCCAGGACCCGGGCCAGCCCCACGGTGTCCGAATCGCGGAAGCGCTGCGGCACCGTCTCGGGCTGGTCGGTCGCCACCAGGTGCAGGCGGAGACCCGTCGGGTCGCCGTCGGCCACGAGACGCTCGAGGCACGGCCCGTTGCGTATCCCGGCGAGAGGGATGACCTCCACCAGGGAGGCGTCGTCGAGC
>RFFY01000101.1 GCA_003697065.1 Actinomyces sp.
CCTGGCGTTCAGCAACGACGGGCCCCACGGATGGTGGACCGCGCGACGGATCGACCACACCCCGGCCCGCGACCTGGTCTGCGACGTCGGGGGCTGCGCGACCGGTCGATGAGGTCGGATGGCGGGGAGGCTCCGGCATGCCGGTTCGACAATTCGAGCGCCGCGGTAGATGGCTCGAGGAGGCGCACGCACCCGCACCGGCCCACAATGCGCAGATGCACACCGATCCCCCCACCGCCCCGACGAACGCCGCTCCGGCCCCTGGCGAGGCGCCCGAGGTGCTCGCCACCCTGGGCGACGGCCGCGTGCTCGAGTTCGACGGCGAGGCCGGTCGTTCCCGCCTGGCGTTCACCTGCCGTCCGGACATGTGCCACACGGGCGGCGTCGCCCAGGGCGGCTTCGTCACCGGTTGGATCGACGCCGCCATGGCCCACGCCTGCATCGCCCGCTACGGCACCGGCTACTGGATCGCCACCCTCGAGCTGAAGGTGAGCTTCTTCCGTCCCGCCACCCCCGGCCCGGTCGAGGCCGAGGGCTGGATCGAGCGGGGCGGCCGCCAGACCGTGTTCACCGAGGGCCGTCTCGTCCGCCCCGACGGTGAGGTGCTCGCCAAGTCGTCGGCCACCGTCCTCCTCGTTCCCCAGTAGGCGCCCCGGCGCGCTCACGGGGCCGCCGAGCGCCAGCGGCGCCGCACCACGTGGGCCGCCGCCTTGGGCTGACGGTCTCGGGTGAACACGCCCTTGCGGTTGCCACCCACCCGCATGATGCCCGACCGGGTGGCGAAGTCGGCGAAGTTCCAGATGTGCTCGCCGACGACCGCCTCGATCCCGTCGAAGACCTCGTGCATGGCCTCGAGGTACTCGATCTGGTACTCCTCGGACCAGGGTTCGGCGGGCAGAGCGTGCAGGCCGGGCAGGGTGTCGGCGCCGTACTCGGTCACGATGATCGGCTTGCCCTCCCCGGCCCACGCCTCGAGTTCGGCCCGGGCGGCCACCGCCGCCGAGGCGAGATCGCCGGTGTGGGTGTACCAACCCCAGTAGCGGTTGAGCATCACCAGGTCGCACAGGGGCGTGACCCGACACCGTCCGTGGGGCGCCAGCATCACGTTGACGATCCCCACCGGGCGCCGCTGGGGGTCGGCCCGGCGGGCCTCCTCGAGCAGGGGCCCGAAGTAGGCCACGGCCTCGTCGGTGTGGGACTCGGGCTCGTTGGCGATCGACCAGGCGACGACACACGGGTGGTTCTTGTCGCGGGCGATCAGGGCCGCGATCTCCTCGGCGTGGTGCCGCCGGGTCTCGTCATCGACGCGGCCGGGCCCGAAGGTCGGGGCGCCGAGGCCGCCGAACAGGGCGGTGTTGAGGCCGACGGCGGGGGTCTCGTCGATGACGAGCACGCCGGCACGGTCCGCCATGTCGAGCACGTCCTCGCTGTAGGGGTAGTGGGACGTGCGCAGGGAGTTGGCGCCGATCCACTCGAGCAGGGCGAAGTCGCGGAGCCACAGGGCGTCGTTGTGGCCCTTGCCGATGGTCACGTGATCCTCGTGCATCCCGAATCCCCGCAGGTACACGGGCTCGCCGTTGAGCAGGAGGCGGTGGCCGTCGACGGCGACGGTGCGGATGCCGACAGGGAGCCGGTACTCGTCGACCGGGCCGCCGGCGTCGCTCACGGTCACGGTCAGCTCGTAGAGATGACCCCGACCGATCTCCCACGCCACGACGTCGGCAACGTCGAGGCGCCCCCGGTCCCCGACGGCTTCGGCCACCGTGACCCCCGCGTCGGTGAGGGTGGCACGGACCCGACCTCCCTCGACGTCATGGTCGACGGCGTAGTCGACCCAGCCGGAGCGGCCCGCGAGTCCGGTCATGACGTCGACGTCGACGATCCCGGCCGGGGGGCGGCTCGTCAGGCGGACCGGGCGGTGGATGCCGGCGTAGTTGAAGAAGTCGTGGAAGTAGCGCTGGGCCCGCTCCCCCGCCGCTGTGGTCTCCACGACGCCGGGCGGCAGGGTGTGCCAGGTGAGGGTGTTGTCGACCCGGACGGTGAGACGCACCGTGTCGCCGGGGTCGACATGGTCGGTGATGTCGACCTCGAAGGGCAGATAGCCGCCCTGGTGTTCGGCCAGGCGGACACCGTCCACCCATACGGTGGCGGTGTGGGTGACCGACTCGAAGTGGACGAGGACCCGCTCGTGCCATCCCCGCGGGATCCGGAGCTCGGTCTGATACCAGACGGCACCGACGTACTCGCGCTCCTCACGACGGGTGACGATGTCGTTGTAGGAGGCGGGGACGGCCATCTCCCGGGCGTCACGGAGAGGGCGGGCGGCCCAGTCCTCGTCGACACCGACGTCGTCGGGATCGAAGCGGAAGGCCCACCGCCCGTCGAGTCGTCGGTGTTCTCGGGTCGCCGTCTCCCGGGGTCGAAGCATGGCCGCGGTCTCCTCTCGGCGGGTGAGGGCCCCGACGTCAGGACCCGGGACGCAGGATGTGGCAGATCTCGCCCTCGCCGCAATCGGCGGGATCGAGGCGACGGCTCCGCTCCAGCAGGGCCTCGAGTTCGGCCTCGGCCTCGGCGAGACGGCGACGGCGTTCGCGGACCTCGACCAGCTTGTCGGCGAGGAGCTCACCCACGTGGTGACAGGGTGCCTCTCCGCTGTCGCGCACGGCGAGGATGCCGGCGATCTCGGCCAGGGTCAGACCGGCGGTCTGGGCGGACCGGATGAAGGCGAGGCGGGTGACGGTCGATTCGTCGTAGACCCGGTAGCCGTTGGGTGCGCGCCGGGGCTCGGGCAGCAGGCCCCGCCGTTCGTAGAAGCGGACGGTGCGCGTCGGGACGCCCACCCGGGTCGCGACCTCACCGATCAGCATGTGCCCAGCCTAGATCGGGGCCCGGCGGTCACCGTGGGGCGCCCGGGCAGTACCGGACGGCCGGCCCACCGGGGCGTTTCGCTCGCGGCCGACCCCGGGTGCGAGACTCGCCCCATGGCCGACTCAGACATCAAGGCACTGACCGAGGACCTGCCCGGCGAGCGCTTCGACACCCCGGCGTTCACCACGCCCCCTCCCCTGGCCGAGGCGACGGTCGCCCTGGTCACGACGGCCTCGTTGCACCACCCCGACCAGGACGACTTCGAGGTGATCGACACCGGCTACCGCATCCTCGACGGCAGCCGTCGCGACTACGTCACCGGGCACTGGAGCCCGAACTTCGACGGGGCGGGTTTCGCCTACGACATGAACACGGTGTTCCCCCTCGACCGTCTCGACGAGCTCGCCGAGCGCGGCGTGATCGGGCGGGTCGCCGACCGCCATCTCGCCTACGCCGGCAACCAGTTCGACCTGTCGGCCATCCGCCTGGACTCCGGTCCGGCCGGGGGGCGGTGGCTGCGCGAGCAGGGCGTGGACGTCGTGCTTCTCACCCCGGTCTGACCTCTGTGCACGCGTACCGTGAGTACGCTCGCCCACGTCTTCGAAGCCGAGGGTCTGGCCACCGTCGCCCTCGCCTCGATCCGCAAGCAGGTCGAGTCGGCGGCTCCGCCCCGGGCCCTGTGGTGCGACTTCCCGCTCGGTCGGCCCCTCGGCAAGCCCGGTGATCCGGCTTTCCAGCACCGTGTCCTGGCCGCCGCCTTCGCCCTACTCGAGTCACCTGAGCCGGTCATCGCCACCTTCGACGAGGCCATCACCGACGACGGGGCCGAGATGATCGCCTGTCCCCTGCCGCCCCGCCACGATCCCGACGCCCACCCCGCCGTCGACGAGGCCCGGGGGCTGCGGGCCGCCTACGAGCGGGGTGTGGCCCTGACCGGGGGGCGTTTCGGGGCGGGCAGGGTCGTCGCCCCCGACGACATCCCGGCGGCCATCGAATCCTTCATCCGCGTGGCCGAGGGCACCCCGTGGAAGGAGGCGGGCATTCCCGGTCTGCCCATGCGGGTGAGCCAGGACATCCGCAGCTACTACGAGACCGCCGCTGTGGCCATGGTGGATCATGCTCCGCCCGCCTGGGCGGGGACCCGCTGGTTCTACGAGCAGACCGAGGCCGGCGCCGTCATCGCCGCCGCCCGCCGGGCCATGCGCGACCAGGGCGCCCCCCAGCCCATGTGGTTCTACCTCACCCCCGGCGACCGCTAGAGCCGGTGCCGGTCCCGGCGGCGCTGTCGCCGTGCCGGGTTCGGGGTGATCATCGGCTGATCGTTCTCGTGGCGGGGGTCGAGGTGAGCTGCCGTCCGTCGGGCACCCACTGACCAGCCGCCCGGGGCCGATCAGGGGAGGACGTAGGTGGGGCTGGCCGCGGCCAGGTAGACGAACCAGAGGCCGATGGCGATGAGCAGGAACCCGCCCGTCCGCTTGATACGAGGGGCCTGGGTGCGCAGCCGGCGGACCGCATGGTCCGTCAGGACCGAGGCGGCGAGAGCCAGCCCGGCGAGGGTCAGGGTCAGGGTCGCGGCGGCGACGGCGAACGCCGCCGGGCCGGCGGGGAATCCTCCGCTCGTGGCTGCTTGGCCCACGAGCACGACGGCCACCGCGACGTGCAGGAGGCGGCCACCCGTCGACGAGAAGTTCACCGCGGAGGCCACCCCCTCGCCGGCCACACCGATCCCGATGCCGGCGAGCGCCGCCACCACGACGGCGACCGTGAGCCATGCCACCGTCCTCGACGATGCCGTCTGGACGAGACTTTCGGGTCGTTCGCCGACCATCGGTACCGAGACTGAGGCTTCCTCCTCAGGAGAAGGCCAAGCTCCATGAGAGAAGGTCAAGCGCGGGCGAGACCGATGCTTCGGCGCGACGACGCCAAGGGAGCCCGATCATCGGATCGGGCTCGAGCCACAGCGGAAGCTCGGCGCTGTCGTGGCGGTGACCAGTTCGCGGACCATCGGGAACAGGATGCGCTCCTCCTTCATCGGGTGAGGCTCCAGGTCGGCGCGCAGGGCGCCGAACAGGGTCCGCACCTCGGTGAGCTCCGGGTGTCGCTCGCCGTGCACAGCGGTCACCTTGTCGACCAGGGCGCCCAGAGCCAGCGGCGCCGGAAGCGCGTCCCCGGGAACAAGCGCCCGGCCGGTCTGAGGGCCGCCGACGCTGGGCCGACGACGGGACGGTCCGATGCCGTGAGCCGGGGGTCAGACGGCGATGGTCGTCAGGTCGTCGCCGATGATGATCTCGCCGTCGTAGTGCTCCGCCGCCCGGGCGACCCAGTCGTGATACTGGTCGCGCGCGGGAGCCGGCACCATGTGGGTGAGCGCCAACCGCCTCGCGCCCACACGAGCCGCGGTGCGTGCGGCGTCGACGACACCCGAGTGGTAGTCGAGGATGTCCTGCATCATCGGGTGGGGTATCGCCTCGACCAGGTCGCGCCGGATCACGCTCTGCACGTAGACATCGGCGTCACGGGCCAGGTCGTCCACGCCCTCGCAGGGGATGGTGTCGCCGACGAGGGCCGCGCTCGCTCCCCCGTGTTCGAGCCGGAAGCCGAGGGTCGGCCTGACCGGTGCGTGCTCTGTGGCGGCCGCAGTGACCGTGACGTCGCCGACGCCGAAGCCATCGCCGGGCTCGACCTCGGCGACGGCTACCTTCGGTCCTTCGGTCAGAACGTCGTGGTGCTCGATCCGGTATCCGATGTCGGGCTCGAGCGCATGCAGCTGACGCTCGACGAAGCGGGCGATGCCCGGTGGGCCGTAGATCGGCAGGGTGGCGTTGCCCTGGCTCATCACCCAGTGGGTGGTGATCACGTCGTTGAGGGCGCACACGTGGTCCGAGTGGAGGTGGGTGATCAGCACCGCGGCCAGAAAGGGCGGCAGGGAGCCGGCACCCGCCATACGCATGACCACTCCCCTGCCGGCGTCGACGAGGATGTGGGTGTCGCCTGCCTTGACGAGGGTGGAGGGCCCGGCGCGGTCGGCATCGGGCAGGGGCGAGCCCGTTCCGGTGAGGACGACGTCCATGAGTGCTCCGATCCTGGTCTCGTGAGGGGTCAGTCGGGCAGCATGCCCGCCGCCTCGGCCGCGGCACGGGTCGCCGGGTGGTCGAGGGGCGGGCCGTGGAGGCGTCGCTCCACGCCGTTTTCGAGGGTGCCGTCACAGTACATGTCGTGGACCAGACCCCCCACGCTGATGGTGATGCGGTTGCCGGCCTGCTCGATGCGCTCGACGTGGCCCTTCATCCGACCCTCGACCACCTCCCAGACACCCCGAAGATCAGGAGCGCCGGGGACGAGGGGCTCGCGGCACCCGTCCAGGGTCCGCGGCACCCACACGGCCCGCGATGCGCCGGGCCTGGTGCCGTCGAGCGGGATCTCCGACGCCCTCGGGCCCGAACCGTCGAGGACGGGGCGCTCGTAGCCAGCCGGGTCGTGGGGCCGGGGTGCGGCGGCGAGGGCGCCGTTGTCGACCCGCGCCGCGAGCCGCCGGACGACGGTGACGAGTTCTCTCATGTGTTCCGGATGTGCAGGGGTCAGGCGAGCAGGGCGGTGGCGCCGGCGGTGAGCGCCTCGTGGACCTCGGTCATCGGCTCACCTAGCGACACACCGTCTGGTGCCATTGACACCGGGAGTTCAGCGCGGGCCGAGCGGGGATCGGCGCCGACCCGTCAGGTGCTTGCGATTGTCATCCCGGGGCCGCGGGCCCCGCGCCTTCGGACGAGACGATCCGTGCTGCCGGCCTCTGGCTGTGTCGCTGGCCTGAGAAGCGCATCGACCAACCAGCCGGTTAGGTTCGGGAGCGCTCGTCGACTGGGACCAGGCGCAGCGCCATCGACCTGAAAGGACTCCACGGTGACGAAGCCCGGCCCTGAACATGCCGTCCAACTCACCGAACCGCACGACCTCAGCGAATACCGACGACCGATGACCGGCATCCCCG
>RFFY01000637.1 GCA_003697065.1 Actinomyces sp.
GCCGCCGCCGCCCCGGTGGCGGGCACCGCCACCTTCCTCGCCTGGTCGGGCCTGGCCCTGGGTGACTGGACGGCCCCCCTCGACCGCCAACGCGAGCTGCGCGGCGACGTCGCCGAGCCCGTCAGCCGGTGGGTGCGCGCCCTCGTCCACGCCGTCGACGGCGACGAGGGCGAGTTGTTCCACCTGGTGGCGGTGGTCGTGCTCGTCGTGCTCGCCGTGGTCGCCGTGCGGCGCCTCTCCCCCGGTCTGGCCGCCTACGGCGCCCTGTCCACCTTCGTCATCGTCTCCGCCGACAACCTGAACTCGATGGAGCGCTACGCCCTGTCGGCCTTTCCCCTCGTGTTGGCGGCGACGCTGGTGTCGTTCGACCGGCGACTCGAGGACTGGCTTCCCACGGCCGCGGCCGTGGGCCTGGTCGCCCTCACGGTGCTGGCCCTGCACGGGGTGTACGTGCCGTGACCACCGAGGTGCGGGTCGGTCTCGACGTCACCCCCCTGCTGGGTCCCCCCTCGGGTATCCGACGGGTGACCGCCGACCTGGTCGACGCCCTCCCTGCCGTCGGAGGCCTGGAGGTGTCGGGGTGGGTGCTGTCGGCCCGGGCCGACCGGTCCACCCTGCCCCCGCATCTGGAGGTCGTGCACCGCCGTCTCCCGGCGGCGTGGGTGCACCGCGCCTGGTCCCGCGCCGATCTGCCCCCGGGGCGGTGGGTGACGGGCCCCGTCGACGTCGTCCACGGCACCAACTACGTCGTCCCCCCGGGAAGCCCGGCTCTGGTCACGGTGCAGGACCTCACCCC
Source organism: Actinomyces sp. (assembly GCA_003697065.1). GTDB lineage: Bacteria > Actinomycetota > Acidimicrobiia > Acidimicrobiales > Aldehydirespiratoraceae > J010. The sequence continues at coordinate 797 of RFFY01000637.1, forward strand.
GGTGCGGGGCGGTCCGGGCGTGGGACCGGGCATCCGGCGCCTGGGACGCGTCCTGGAGAGGGCGGTGCGCCGGGGGGCGTGGGTCCACGCCCCGTGCCGGGCCGTCGCCGCCGAGGCCGAGCGCCTTCTGGGGGTGGCGCCGGAGCGGGTCGTCGTGGTCCCCAACGCCGTCGGGCCTCTGCCGCCGCCCGACCCCGACCGGGGCCGACGCCTGGCCGGGCGCGACACCTTCGTCCTCGCCCTCGGCGAGACCCACCCCCGCAAGAACCTGCCCCTCCTCGCCCGGGCCCTCGATCATCTGCCCCCGGAGGTGGGGCTCGTCGTCGCCGGTCCCGCCGGCGCCGGCGAGGGGGATCTCGCCGCGAGCGTGGCCCGGACCGGTGTGGCGGGGAGGGTCACGCGTCTGACGGGGATCGGTGACCGCGACCGGGTCGACCTGTTGGGTGCGGCCCGGGTGCTCGCCTTTCCCTCGCGCGACGAGGGCTACGGGCTGCCGCCCCTGGAGGCGGTGTGGCTCGGCCGACCGGTGGTGGCGACCGCCGTCGGGGCCCTGCCCGAGCTGGTCGGGGATCGGGGCGTCGCCCTCGTCCCGCCCGGCGACGACGACGCCTTCGTCGCCGCTCTCGCCGCCGCCGTGTCCGACCCGGTGGCACCGCCCGACGAGGCGGTGGCCGCCGTGCGGCGGTTGCGACCCGATCTCGTGGCGGGCGAGCTCGCCGACGCCTACCGGCGGGTGGCCCGGCGGTGACGCTCCACCCGGCGGTGACGATCCGCCCGGGCGGTCACCGGCGCCGGATCAGCCCAGGCCGGCAGCGCGGTACAAGAAGGCGGCGGCCTGGGCCCGGGTGACGGGATCGTCGGGGGCGAAACGCCCACCGCCGACCCCCGTCGTCACCCCCGTCGCCGCCGCCCACGCCACCGCCGCCGTGTAGTACCGACCGGCGGCCACGTCCACGAAACCCGGCGACGGATACCCCGACGGGGCACCGACCTCCCGCCACAGGAAGGTGATCATCTGGGCCCGGGTGAGGGTGCGGTAGGGGGCGTAGAGACGGGGGGCGACGCCGGTGGTGATCCCTCCCGCCGTCATCCAGCCGACGCCGCGCTCGTAGTACGAACCCGGTTGGACGTCGCAGAAGCGGCCGCTGGGACCGACCACCCCGCACCAGTCGGTGGACCGGTCGCCGGTGCGGCGGGCGTCGTGGCCGAACTGGGGCCAGTCGTCGCCCGCCGGTGTGGCGGGCAGGGTGTGCACGGCCAGGTTGGTGCGCACCGGCGACGTCTGGAATCCCACGGTGACCAGGCGGCGGGCGCCGGCCAGGACCCCCACCGCCGGTGCGGTCTCGTAGGACAGGGCGAAACCGGGTCGTTGCTGCCAGGCCACGGCGTCGTCGAGCTGGGACCCGGTGCGCCCCTCGAGGAGAGCGACCCCCCGATCGGTCCCGACCGCCACGTCCTGGTCGCCGTCGCCGTCGAGGTCGGCGACGACGGGGTGACCGGTGACCCGACCCGAGCCGAGATGGGAGAAGGTGGGGCGGGTCCGCCAGCGCAGGGCGCCGGTGCCGTCGAAGGCGTACACCTGGCCGTCGTAGGAGCCGACGATCACCTCGTCGAGACCGTCACCGTCGACGTCGCCGAGCGCCGGGGAGGTGATGACGGTGCCCCCGGTCGACACGGGCCAGCCCGGCACGGGCGAGCCGTCGTCGACGTGCCAGGCGAAGACCCGGACGTGGTCGGTCCCGCACGAGGGGCCGCAGGTGACGTGCCAGTACTCACCGGTGCCGACGACGACCTCGGGCCGGTGGTCGCCGTCGATGTCGCCGATGACCGGCGACGACATGACGACCTCGTTTGGGTACTGGCGCCACAGGTCGACCACGGTGCCGTTCTTCCAGCTCAGGGCCCGCAGGACCCCGCCCCGGTGGTCGACGATCCCACCCGGGCTGGAGTCGGTGCCGATGAAGATGTCGACGGCGCCGTCGCCGTCGGCGTCGAAGAGGGCCGGCGACGACCACACGGTGTCGTCGGCGGCCACGGGGAAGCCGGCCAGTTCGCGTCCCGTCCCGTCGAGGGCGTGGATGCGTTGATCCCAGCCCCCGAAGACGATGTCGAGACGCCCGTCACCGTCGACGTCGCCGAGGGCGGGGGTGGAGTACACGGGCTCGCACCAGCCGTCACCGACGGGATGGTGGGTGACGGGGTCGATCACCGAGCCGTGCCAGACGTCGCCGAAGTCACGGTTGCCGGTCCAGCGCCACTCGACGGCGCCCGTTCGGCCGTCGAGCACGAGGACGCTGCCGTTCTGGTCGGGCACCCAGTTCGAGCCGAGACCGACGACGACCTCGACCCGGCCGTCACCGTCGACGTCGCCGACCGCCGGTGACGAGTCGACGGCGGTGGGGGTCGACTGGCCCCGGCACCCCGCCGAGATCCCGGGCACGGCCGAGGTGGTCCACAAGGCGGTGCCGTCGCCCCGCCAGGCCCGGATCCGCCCGTCCTGGGCGCCGAAGACGACGTCGCCGCCCCCGTCACCGTCGAGGTCGGCGATGGCCGGCGAGGAGCTGCGGTTCCAGGTGCCACCCAGCTCGACGGACCACGCCTTGGGCCAGGTGACCGAACCGGCGTCGACCCCGGGGGCGGTGACGACGGCGACGCCGGAGGCGGCGAGGGCGGCAGCGAGAGCGGCAGCGAGCCACACGGCGGTGCGGGAGGGGGAGGCGGAGCGCATGTACCCGTTTCGATCGGTCGACGGACCGCCGCGCCTGAGAGATGCTAGACGAGGGTGACCCGTCCTCCTCGTCGCGCCCGCGGTGGCGCCGGCTCCGGGAGCGGGCGGCACCGGTGGCTAGGCTCCGACGCCATGACCGACGAGGGCCTCGATCTCAGCGTCGTCCTCCCCGTCCACGACGAGGCCGGGCACCTCGACGCCGAGATCGACCGCATCGTCGCCTCCCTCGACGCCAGCGACCTGACCTGGGAGCTGATCGTCGTCGACGACGGATCCACCGACGACTCCCTGGCCGTCGCCCGCCGCCGTCGTGATCCCCGCATCCGGGTCGTCCACGCCGCCCGCAACCGGGGCTCGGGAGCGGCCCGCCGCATCGGGACACGGGCCGCCCGGGGCCGTCTCGTGGCCTGGACCGACGCCGACATGACCTACCCCAACGACCGCTTCCCGGAGTTCGTCGCCGCTCTCGGCGACGCCGATCATCTCGTGGGGGCGCGCACGAGCGAGCAGGGCACGGTCCGGTTCCTGCGCGTCCCGGCCAAGTGGTTCATCCGCCGCCTGGCCTCCTACCTCACCCGAACCCCGATCCCCGACCTCAACTCGGGCTTTCGGGTGTTCCGTCGCGACGTGGCCCTCCGCTTCGTCCATCAGCTCCCCGACGGGTTCTCCTGCGTGACGACCCTCACCATGGCCTTCCTCATGAACGGCTACCGGGTCGACTTCGCACCCATCGAGTACCGGCGCCGGGCCGGACGGTCGAAGTTCCACTGGTGGGCCGACACGCGCCGCTATGCCCTCCAGGTCATCCGCATGATGCTCAGCTACGACCCCCTGCGCGTCTTTCTCCCGCTCAGCGTGGTGCTCGGCGCCGTGTTCGCGGCGAAGCTGGGCTTCGACCTCGTCGACAAGGACTTCCGGCCCGCCGCCAACACCCTCCTGCTGGGCTTCGCCACCCTCCAGGTGCTCGTCGTGGGCCTGCTCGCCGACCTCATCGTGCGGGTCAACCGGCCCGACGACCTGCCCCCACCGGCCGACGTGGTCGAGGTGGGGCCCGAGCCCGGCCCGGTCACCGACGCGAGTGCCGGGGGCCTCTGATCGCGTGGTGGGCGGCGGCCCGCTCCAGCAGGCCCAGGTAGCGGGTGCGAACGGCGGGCCACGAGAACTCGGCGGCGACGTAGCGGCGTCCGGCCTCACCGAGGCGCCGCGCCCGCGGGTCCCGACCGAGGAAGAGACCGAGCGCGGCGTCGAAATCGGCCCATCCCCGGTACCACAGTCCCCCGCCGCCCCGGTGCACGTGCTCGAAGAGGGGGGCGCAGCGGGCGTTGACGAGCACCGGGGTGCCGACCGTCCAGGCCTCGGGGACGACGAGGGAGAAGGACTCGTGGGGCGAGGGATTGACGAGCACGTCGGCGCGGGCGAGCAGCTCCCACCGCTCGTCGTCGTCGACCCGGCCCCGGACCTCGACCCCACGGGTACGGGGAGGTCGGTGCACGACCGGTCCGGCGAGCACGAGGCGACCGCGGCCGCCGCGGCGACGCCAGGCGGCGAAACGCGCCACCAGGTCGTCGGTGCCCTTGCCACGGTCGACACGGCCGAGGTACAGGGCCGTGGGCTCGTCGAAGGGTTCGGCGTCGGGGGGTCGGGGCGGTCCGTCGACGGGTAGCCCCACGACACTCTGGGGATGCGCCCGGGTGGCGGCGAAGCGGCCGGCCACCAGGTCCTGCTCGGCCCGGCTGTGCAGGGCGAGCCCATCGGCGCCGGCGAAGACCTCGTCGAACACCGGCAGGTCGAGGGGGGGCTCCGGATGGGCGGCGGGGTGCAAGACGGCGGGGACCCGGACCGCGGCGAGACCCCGCACCGTCGGGTGGTACAGGTAGGGGTAGAAGGCGCAGATCCCCTCGTCGACGGCGCCCACGGCCTCGAGCAGGGCGCGGCTGGTGGGCCCCTGGTCGTCGATCCAGGCCAGGGCCTCGTCACGGGTGACGGCGCGGGGTGCGGCCAGCAGGCGGGCGGACACGGCATCGAAGTCGCGCCGTCGCGGTCGGTCGACCCGGTGCCGGTGCACGACCACCCCGTCGATCTCGACCCGTCCCTCCGGATAGGCATCCTCCCAGGTGACCGGGGAGAGGGCACAGGTGGTGTGGACCTTGACCCGGTACCCGTCGGCGGCGAGGCGGGTGGCCAGGGAGCGGGCACCGCTCTCGGCCCCGCCCACGACCTCGTCGCCGTAGCGGGGGGTGACGAAGACCAGGCTCATCGGCGGCGCGCTCATGGTGTGGGGGGCCGGTCCAGGAGGGGTTCGAGGTGCTCGAGCATGCGCCGGCGGGTCCGCTCCAGTGAGAACTCCTCCAGACGCTCACGACCC
>RFFY01000638.1 GCA_003697065.1 Actinomyces sp.
CCTTCGATGCCGGTGCCGAGGATCGCCGCCAGGGCCTGCAGGTCGGTGCTACGGATGGTGAGGACCCGGCCGTTGAAATCCTGACGCTGGACCTGGATCATCGTCAGGTAGCGGTTGAGCATGTCGGCTTCGGGTCCCGACAGCTGCTCGAGCTTGGTCAGGTCGATGGTGATGGGATCCCCGGGCCGGCGGGCGGGCCGCTCGGTGAGGTCGATGGTCTCGGCGTCGGCCACACCGAAGCTCGGACCCGAGTCGGGGGGCAGGAGCTGGTCGACGGGCACGCTGTAGAAGCGGGCCAGACGCTGCAGACGCGGCACCGAGATCGCCCTCTCGCCCCGCTCGTAGGCACCCAGCACCGAGGCCTTGAACTCCTGGTTCGAGGCCGCCTCGACCTCCTGGAGTGAGAGTCGCTTCTGACGGCGGATGGCCCGGAGACGCTCCCCCACCCTCTTGCTGTAGTCCTGGTTCGGATTCTCCATCTGGCCCTCGCCCGTCTCGACCGCATGCATCCGTGCGTGGGGCGGGGCCGATGGTGACATCGGTAACACGACCCACCGGCCGCGAGCACCGCCACACGTTGCGTGGGCGCGACCCTAGGCCATACGGCCCAGGCGAGCAACGATCATGAAGGCGGGGACGCAGGATCAGGAGGCGGCACCGTCACCGGGGGCGACCAGGTGCTCCCTCAGGGCCACGTGGAGCACACCGGCGGTGACCGCCGCCGTCTCCGCCCTCAGGACGTGGGGTCCCAACGCCACCCGGGACCGGGCCCGGGCCAGCTCGTCGGGCGCCCAACCCCCCTCGGGACCCACGAGAACCGTCACCCCGGCGTCGGGATCGAGGCGGGGCGGGGACCCGTCGGGAGCAGCGAGGACGGCCCCCGGCATCCCGACCAGCTCGTCGAAGGGGGTGAGCGCCCCGAGGGTCGGTGCCCACAGGCGTCGACACTGGCGCACGGCGGCCTCGACGATGCGAGCGAGGCGGGCCGACTGATGCGCCCGGCGGCGCTCGTCCCACCGCACGACCGAGCGGGCGGCGACGAGGGGCACGATGACGTCGACGCCGACCTCGGTGAGCTTCTGGACGATCCACTCGGGCCGCTCCCCCTTCACGAGGGCGAAGGCGACGGTCACCGGCGGATGGGGGCGCGCCACCGACTCCACGGGGCCGGTCACCTCGAGCGCGTCACCGGCGAGGACGGCGCGGCGCCACCGACCCCGCCCGTCGCCCACGGTGACCAGGGCGCCGTCGCCGAGACGCAACACCCGCCTCAGATGGTGCTGCTCGCCCTCGTCGAGTTCCGGGACCTCGATGTCGGCGACGAGGAGGTGGGGACCGGAACCGGGAACGGTGGCGGCGTTCACCGGAAGGCCGAGCGCAGGCGCGAGAAGAAACCGTCGTCGGGCTCGGCCACCTCCTCGCCCCTCAGGTCGGCGAAGCGCCGCAGGAGAGCCTCCTGCTCCTCGTCGAGATCGTCGGGCACCTCCACCACGACCTCGACGTGGAGGTCACCGCGCCCCGAGCGGCGCAGGTGGGGCACGCCGGCGCCCCGGAAGGTGAAGACGGTCCCCGAGGCCGTGCCGGGAGGCACCACCAGCTCGCGCTCTCCGTCGAGGGTCTCGATCGTCAGGCGGGCTCCCAACACCGCCTGGGTGAAGGCGACCGGCACCCGGGTGTGGAGGTCGTCGCCCTCACGACGGAAGGACTCGTGGGGCCGGACCACGACGCGGACGTAGAGGTCACCCTGGGGCCCGCCCCGGGGCCCGGCGGCGCCCCGGCCGGGGAGGCGCAGGGTGGCACCGTCGTCGACCCCGGCGGGCACCTCGACCGAATAGGTCCGTGTCTCGATGGTGCGCCCCTGGCCCCGACAGGTCGGACACGCCGAGACGATCACCTCACCCCGGCCCCCGCAGGTCGGACAGGCGCTGGCGGTGACCATCTGGCCCAGCAGGGACTGGCGGACCCGGCGGATCTGACCCGACCCGCCGCACTCGTTGCAGGTGACCGGCGTGGTCCCCGGCGCCGCCCCGGATCCGTCGCAGTCCTCGCAACGGACCGCCGTACGGACGCTGATCTCGGTCTCGACCCCGAAGACGACGTCGTCGAGATCGAGCACGACCTCGGTCTCGAGATCCTCACCGCGGGGCGGACCCGAGCGCCCCCGACCCGCCCCGCCGCCGAAGGGCGAGGCACCGCCGAAGAAGGCCTCGAAGATGTCGCCCAGACCCCCACCGAAAGGATCACCGGCCGCCCGGGGGTCGTCGGTGCCGAAGCGGTCGTAGCGGGCCCGCCGCTCGGGGTCCGACAGGACCTCGTAGGCGGCGGCGATCTGCTTGAACCGGGTCTCGGCCTCGGGGTCGTCGGGGTTGGCGTCGGGGTGCCAGCGGCGCGCCAGGCGCCGGTAGGCCCGCTTGATCTCCTCGTCGGTGGCGTCGGCGCTCACCTCGAGCACCGCGTAGAGGTCGGTCATCAACCCTCGCTCAGCGCTTCACCGAGGCGGCGGCTCACCACCGCCACCGCCGACATCGCCTGGGCGTAGTCCATGCGGGTGGGGCCGATCACCCCGACGGTGCCCTCGGCGCGACCCTCGACCCTGAAGGGGGCGACGACCACGGAGCACTCCGACAGGGGTTCGACCCCGGTCTCGCCGCCGATCGCCACCTGCAGACCCCGGTCGAGCACGTCACGGACGAGGGACACGACGACGATCTGCTGCTCGAGGATGCTCAGCACCTCGCGCACCTGCTCGACCGCGTCGAAGGCCGAGGCCAAGCGGGAGACGCCGCCCACGTAGACCTCGGCGTCGGTGGCGGCGTCGGCCAGGGCGCGCAGGGCCTCCTGCAACAAGACGTCGTCGCTCCCGCGTGCGGACGCGCCGGCCGGAGCGACCTCGTCGACGCGACGACCCCGCACCGACGCGTCGAGGCGGCGGGACGCCTCGGCGACCACCTCGGGGCTCAGTTCGCGGCCGACCTCGATCGCCCTCTTCTCGACGACCCCGCTCGACAAGACGACCACCAGCAGCACCACGTGGCTGGACAGATCGACGAGCTGGGCGGACCGCACGGTCGCCGCCTCCGCCGGGGGACCGACGACGACCGCCGCCCCGTCGGTGAGACGCGACAGGAGTTCGCTGGTGCGGGCGAGGAGGGACTCGAGCTCGCCGTGGGTCGCCTCGAAGAAGGCCTTCACCGTGCGCCGGTTGGCCGGGTCGAGACGCAGGTCGCTGGCGCGGAGCCGGTCGACGAAGAAGCGGTAGCCCTTCTCGGTCGGGACCCGCCCGGCGCTGGTGTGGGGCTGGGACAGGTAGCCCTCGTCCTCGAGGACGGCCATCTCGTTGCGGACGGTGGCCGGCGACACGCCCAGACCCGAGGCGCGCGCCACCCGGCTCGACCCCACGGGTTGGGCCGTGCGGATGTACTCCTCGACCACCGCATGCAAGATGGCGGCCTTGCGGTCGTCGAGGGTCCCGGTGTGGTCGGCGTGATCATCCACGGTACGCATGGGAGCTGCCCCCTCGGCGACGATGATACCGACCCCGCCGGATGCGGCGGACACGGCGCCACCAACGCGACCCGGCCCGTTGGACCCACCCCGTCAATCGAGCTGGAGGGCGGAGATGAAGGCCTCCTGGGGGATGTCGACGCGGCCGATCGTCTTCATCCGCTTCTTGCCCGCCTTCTGCTTCTCGAGGAGCTTGCGCTTGCGGGTGACGTCGCCCCCGTAGAGCTTGGCGGTCACGTCCTTGCGGTAGGCCTTGACCGTCTCGCGGGCGATGATCCGGCCCCCGATGGCGGCCTGGATCGGTACCTCGAACTGCTGGCGGGGGATCAGCTCCTTGAGCTTGGCCGCCATGGCCTTGCCGTAGTCGTAGGCCCGGTCGCGGTGCACGATGGCGCTGAAGGCGTCGACGGGCTCGCCCTGCAGGAGGATGTCGACGCGCACCAGGTCGGCCTCCTCGTAGCCGGCGGGCTCGTAGTCGAGACTGGCGTAGCCCTGGGTGCGGCTCTTGAGCTGGTCGAAGAAGTCGATCACGACCTCCGCCAGGGGGATCCGGTAGCGCAACTCGATGCGCTCCGGCGACAGGTACTCCATCTTCTCGAGCCGGCCCCGGCGGGACTGGCAGAGGTCCATGAGGGTCCCGGTGTGGTCGGCGGGAGCCAGGATCGTCACCTCGAGGAGGGGTTCGGCGATGGCGGCGATCTCGGCCGCCGGCGGCATCTCGGAGGGGTTCGACACCACCAGGGTCGACCCGTCGGTGCGGCGGACCCGGTACTCGACCGAGGGGGCGGTGGAGATGAGGGAGAGGCCGAACTCGCGCTCGAGTCGTTCCCGCACGATCTCCATGTGGAGCAGGCCGAGGAAGCCGCAGCGGAAACCGAACCCGAGGGCCCCGGAGGTCTCGGGTTCGTAGGTGAAGCTGGCGTCGTTGAGACGGAGTTTCTCGAGGGCGTCACGCAGGTCGGCGAACTCGTCGCCGTCGACGGGGTACAGGCCCGAGAACACCATGGGCTTGGGCTCCCGGTAGCCCTCGAGGGGTGCGGGGGCCGGTCGACGGTCGTCGGTGATCGTCTCGCCCGAGCGGGCCTCGCCCACGTCCTTGATGCCGGCGATGAGGTAGCCGACCTCGCCGGGGCCGAGGGACTCGACCGGGACGTTGGCGGGGGTGCGGACCCCGATCTCGTCGGGCTCGTGGGTCGTGCCGGCTTGCATGAAGCGCAGCTTGGTCCGCCCCGTCAGGACCCCGTTGACGACCCGCACCGACGACACCACCCCGCGGTACTGGTCGAAATGGGAGTCGAAGATGAGAGCCTGCAGGGGCGCCTCGGGGTCGCCCGAGGGGGGCGGGGTGCGCTCGACCACGGCGTCGAGGAGCTCGGTGACCCCCTCCCCCGTCTTGGCCGAGATGCGCAGGATCTCGTCGGCGGGGATGCCGAGCACCTGCTCGATCTCGGCGGCGTAGCGGTCGGGTTCGGCCGCCGGCAGGTCGATCTTGTTCAAGGCGGCGACGATCTCGAGATCGTTCTCGAGGGCGAGATAACAGTTGGCCAGGGTCTGGGCCTCGATGCCCTGGGCGGCGTCGACCACCAGGATGACGCTCTCACAGGCGGCCAGGGAGCGGCTCACCTCGTAGCCGAAGTCGACGTGGCCGGGGGTGTCGATGAGGTTGATGACGTGGTCGCGCCACGACAGACGGACGCTCTGGAGCTTGATGGTGATGCCCCGCTCGCGTTCCAGGTCCATGGAGTCGAGGTACTGGTCGCGCATCTCGCGGGCGTCGACGGCGCCGGTGAGCTCGAGCATGCGGTCGGCCAGGGTCGACTTGCCGTGGTCGATGTGGGCGATGATCGAGGTGTTGCGGATGCGGGAGAGGTCCATGGGCACAAGGGGGTGACGGCGACCGCCGTCCCCGCAGAGGCTAGCGAGCCCGGGGTGGTGACCCGCCCGCTCAGCGCTAGCCTCGGGGGCCGGTCCGGGCACGACCCGCGTGGCGATCCGTCGTCCGACCGCTTCGTTCACAAGCGTCCCGTCCGCATCCGGCAGGTTCCCGTGGCCAACATCAAGTCCCAGATCAAGCGCAACCGCCAGAACGAGCGTCGCCGTCTCCGCAACCGGGCCGTGCGCTCCGAGGTGCGTACCCGGATGAAGAAGGCCGTCGCGGCCGCCGAGGCGGGGGCCGACGACACCGACGAGCGGCTCCGGCGGGCGATCGCCACCATCGACAAGGCGGCGAGCAAGGGCGTGCTGCACAAGAACACCGCCGCCCGCAAGAAGAGCCGTCTGATGCGCCGCGTGGCCGAGCTGAAGGCGCGCGCCTGACCGACCCCCGACGGGGTCCCCGCTCGCGTCCCGGCGCCGACCCGGGACCCGACGACCGGCTCAGCGGCGCCGAGCCAGGGCCGCCAGGCGGGCCACGAGCACCTCGAGCACCTGTTCGGGCGGTGCCGCGCTCTCGCCTCTCAGGTCCAGGTCGGCTCGGGCGCACAGGCGAACGGCCCGCATGATCCCGTCGTGGCCCAGGGTGCGGGCGGCGGCCGCCAGCTTGCGGGCCGGAAACCCCTTCACCCCCAGGATCTCCGCCACCTCCCGCTCGTCGCGGGCGTCGGCCCCGTCGAGGCGCAGGAGGCGGCCGTACCGACCGGCCAGGGCCGCCAGGATCTGGAAGGGATGACGCGAGGACAGCTGGCGGGTCAGCACCGCCAGGGCGCCCGCCACATCGCCGCGGTCGATGGCGTCGTCGAGCTCCCACGGCGCCACGCTTCCCGCCTCCCCCCCGTAGGTGGCGACGTCGTCGGCCGACACGGCCGCGCCCTCGCCGAGCGCGCCCACCAGGGTGCGCACCAGCCCGACCACCCGGCCCCGCTCCTCGCCCACCAGCTCGACGACAGCCCGGGTGGCCGCGGCGTCGAAGCGCAGTCCCGAGGCGGTCAGCTGGTCGCGGATCCACGACTCGGCGTCCCGACCCCGGGTGGGCGGGTCGACCCGCTCGATGCGCCCGCCGGCCTCGACCGCCGCCGCCAGGGTGCGCGGGACCGCGGGGAGGCGGTCCTGGCGCGGCTCGGCTCCCCGCTCCCACACCAGAACCAGGTCGGTCGTCTCGAGGGGATCGGTCACGGCCTCGACGAGGGGGGCGACGGCGTCCTTGCGGCCGAAGCGACCCAGATGACGGGCCACGACGACACGACGCTCGGTGAGGAAGGGCGGGGTACGGGCGGCGACGAGCAGGGGGCCGGGATCCCAGTCACCGCCCTCGGTCCGGTAGTCGGACTCGTCGAGTTCCTCGAGGGCGAGGGAGCGGTCGGCGTCGCCCAGCAGCTCCTCGACGGTGGCACCGATGCGCTCCCCCAACACGACGGGGTCGTCACCGACGAGCAACACGACCGTCACGAGGTCACCTCGACGCCATCGTCGGCGACCCCGGTCCGCGTGAGCGGGGCGCCGAGCGGCGGGTCGTCGCCGGCCCGCACGGCGAGGAGGGCCGCCGTCAGATCGGCGACCCGGCGGGCCGCCTTCACGTCGTGGACCCGCAGCACCCGGCACCCGAGGACGAGGCCGAGGGCGTGGGCCCCGATGGTGGCGGCGGCCCGGGCGTCGACATCGACCCCACCCAGCAGTTCGCCGAGGAAGCCCTTGTTCGAGGCGGACAGCAGCACGGGGCAGGCGAGCGACACCAGGTCGTCGGAGTGGCGCAGCAGCTCGAGCGACATGGCCGGCGTCTTGCCGAGGTCGAGGCCGGCATCGACGATGATGCGCTCGGCGCCGATCCCCCGGGCCCGGGCGGCCTCGACCCGCCGGGCCAGGAAGGCGACCACCTCGGCGCGGACGTCGTCGTAGGCGGGCTCGGGGTCGTGGATGCGGGGCCCGAGACGCACGTGGGTGGCGACGACGGTGGCGCCGTGGCGGGCGGCCACGTCGAGATAGGCGGGGTCGGCGAAGCCGCTGATGTCGTTGGCGACGACGGCGCCGGCCCGGCACGCCTCGTCGAGCACCACGGCCCGGAAGGTGTCGACCGACACCGGCACGTCGAAGCGGGAGGTCACCGCCGCCACGGCCGGGACCACCCGTTCGATCTCCTCGTCGGGGGTGACCTCGATCCCCGGTGCCGCCCGCACCCCGCCGACGTCGACGAGGTCGGCGCCCTCGTCGACGAGGCGTTCCACGTGACGGCAGAAGGCGTCGAAGTCGTAGTGGCGCCCCCGGTCGTAGAAGGAGTCGGGGGTGCGGTTGGCGATACCCATCACGAGGGCCCGGTGGGTGACGTCGTGCACGACGGAACCGAGTGCGAGGCGCATCGACGCGACCCTACCCGGCCTCCCCGGACCACCCCTCGCCCTCCGCGGCGACCACCGCCCCGTCCCCGGGCGGAGCGCCCGGCGGAGCCGGGACCCGTTCGACGTGGAGGCGGTCGGGGCCGACGCCGGCGACCGCCACCTCGACCCCGCCCACCCGGGGGCGCTCCCCCGCCACCGCCACCGTCGCCCCCGGCACCCGGTGGCGGGCCGGTGCCAGTACCGGCAC
>RFFY01000639.1 GCA_003697065.1 Actinomyces sp.
GTCGAGGACGGCGTCGTGGACGGTCTCCCCGTCGACCACCACGGTCAGGTGATCGGGGTTCACCAGGGGTTGGGCGGCGACCTGGAGGAGCTCGGTCGGGCCCGGCCCCAGGGTGGCGGTGACCGTCCGGGTCGCGCCGGCGGGGACGTCGACGACGATCTCGGTGACGCCGACGCCGAGCTCGTGGCCCCGCAGGGCGGGGACGCGTTCGCCGTCGACGGTCACCGCCTCGACCGTCCGCACCGTGTAGAGGTCGAGGCGGGCCCGGTTCGTTCCCGGCGCCAGGCCCTGGTCGTTGGAGCCGATGACGGCGTCGGGCCATCCCGACGTCGGCGACCCGTTGTGCAACTCGACGGTGAGCCGGGCCGTTCCCGCGGCGGAGTCGACGCGGTACTCGATGCGGCGCGTGAGCCAGTTGTCGGTCTTGTTCCGGCCGGCGTTCTGGTGCACGACACCGACGAGGTCGTCGCCGGCGGCGGCCGGGAAGGCGTCGTCGAGACCGGTGTCCCTCAGCAGCTCGACCGCCCGGGCGTCGCGCAGCCACCACACCCCGAGACGGTCGCCGGCCACCACGGGACCGAGCTCCCGGGCGAGCAGGCGGGGCCCGGGAAGGGCCCCGTCGAGGACGGCCCCCAGGGTCTCGTCGACCAAAGCGGCCAGGGCCGCCACACGACCGGCCTCGTCGCCCTCGAAGCGCCGGTACTGATCCCTCAGCAGGAAGTCGACGACGTTGGCGGCGTCGAGCCGGATCCCGGCGGCGTCGACGGGGCCGGTGAGCTCGAGGACCGCCGCCACGGCGAAGGGGTCGACGAGCACGACGCCGTCGACGGGCGTCCCCGTCGCCTGGGTCACCAGGGAGGCGGCCACGGCGGCCACCGAGGGCAGATCGGGCGAGAAGGTGACGTCCTCGAAGAAGCGTTCGGGCCGGAAGCGCCCCCACCAGGCCACGTAGTCGTCGGGACCCTCCAGCACCGCCCCCACCTCGGCCAGGCGCCGGTCGAGATCCTCGTTGCGACCGGACTCGACGAGGCGGACGGCGCCGTCGTCGGCCTCCACCAGCACGTAGTTGCCGACGAGACCACCCAGCCCCCGCGCCTCGGCCGGGGTGACGAGCAGCACGAGCCAGTGGGCGGGCTCATCGGCGCCGAAGAGGACGGGAGCGACCCGGGCCGCCTCGGCCGCGGTGTGGGCGGCGGGCACCGCCCCGTCGAGGCGGTCGGCGATGATGGCCAGGCGCTCGTCGAGAGCGGGCACGAGCCAGGGGGAGCGGGCCCCGTCGAGGCGCTCGGCGGCCCGGGCGACGGTCGTCTCGAGGCGGGAGAGGACCGGGGCCAGGGCGTCGATGGTGTCGAGGTCGACGCGCCCGTCGTCGAGGCGGATGGCGTCGGGGTCGACCCGCGCCACGGTGTCGGCGGCGACCTCGGCCAGAGCCGCCCCTTCGGCGGTGGCCACCTGGGCCGCCCGAACGTGCTGGCCCAGGACCGGGACGAGACGGGCGGGCAGCATCCAGGGGCCGGCCAGACGGCCGCGCACCCGATCGAAGGCCTCGGCACCTGCCGAGAAAGCCGCCGCCGCCGGTCCCTGTTCGCCGTCGGCAGCCAGGTCGAAACCGTCGCGTGCCGCCTCGGCGCCGCGTCGGAGGTCGCCGAGGCTCAGGGCCACCACCACGGCGGCGACGGCCCCGGCGCCGACGACGACGAGGGCGGCGACGCCGGCGGTGCGGACCGCCCGCCGGGTGACCCGGGGCCGGCTGTGCACGAGAGCGGACACGACGAGGGGCGTGACGGCCACCAGGGCGACGAGGGTCGAGGCCCCGAGGGGCGAGACGGGATCGAGGGCGCCGAGGGCGAGCGCCGACGCCCCGGCCGCCAGCGCCCCCGCCGCCCGCCGGCGACGGGTGAGGAGGGCGTGGAGGGCGACGAGCGCCGAGAGCGCCAGTCCCGCCAGGGCCAGCGGTGACGAGGCGAACCACACCCCGACGAGAGGGGGAACGAGCCAGGTCCAGCGCCGGGCGCGACTCCCCGCCCAGGTCACGACAGCGGCGGCGGCGGCGACGTCGACGAGGTCGGCGGCCGCCAGCCCGGTGGGGGCGGCCCCGCTGGTGGCGGCGGTGAGAGCGGCGGCGACGACGACGGTGACGGCCACGGCGCGGCGCTCGTGTCGGGAGGTGCGCCGGCCGGCGTGACGGCGGGGCGTCGCCCCGGCACCGGCCGCGGCGCGGGTGGGGGCGGCAGGCGGCGTCGGCGTGGGGTCGATCGGGGTCCCTCCGGGACGGGCGACGCTCAGGATCGTAGCGACGGCGCCGACGGGGTCGGTGGAACGTCGAGGAGGTCCCGCCGCCGGCCCGGTGTGCCCGCCGGGTCGGCCGGCCGCCGGGACCGGGGAGCGCCATGGTGATACCCGAGGGACCACTGCACCCCGGTGACGCCGCCGTCGCCCTCGTCGTCGGGCTGGCCCTGGGCGCCGCCGCGGGGCGCGGCTCGCGGCCGTGGTGGGCGACGGTGGGGGTGCCCGTCGCCGTCGCCGCCATGGTGTGGTGGCGCCTCGGCGGCGACCCGATCGTGGGGGCCCTCGAGGCGGTGACGGTGCCGGGTGCCGTCGTCGCCGTCCTCGTGGTCGCCGCGACGGCGGCCGTGACCGCTCGCGGCACGGTGGCGGTCACCCGGGCCTGGCCGGTGGCGGCGGGCGGTGCCGTGGGGGTGTGGGCGGTCGCGCCCGACACCGAGGCGTCCCTCATGGTCGCCGCTGCACTCACGGCGTCCGCCGTGGTGGTCGGCGCCCGAGCGGCGGGGGACCGAACGGATCCGCCCCGTCTCGGCTGGGTCGCCGCCAGCGGTGTCGCCGCCGTGGTGGTGGCGGCCGCCGTGGTGGGTACCCGGGGTCGCCCGGACCGGCTCGTCCCCGCCCTCGGAGCGGGAGTGGCGGTGGCCGTCGTCGTGGCGGCGGTGGGGGACCTGTCGGGCCGTGTCGTGCGCCGGCGTGGACGGGGCGCGGTTTTCAGGCGGGTCGGTCCTCGGGCGCTCGTGTCCCCAGAGGACGGGCGGGAACGCCCACGACCGTGACCCCGGCGGGGACGTCGTCGGTGACGACGGCCCCGGCGCCGACGACGGCGTCGTCGCCGATGCGCCGCCCCGGCAGGACGGTGGCGCCCGCCCCGAGCAGGACGCGGTCGCCGACGTCGACCCCGCCGGCGAGGACGACCCCGGGCGAGACGCTGACGTGATCACCGAGGCGGCAGTCGTGGGACAGCACCGCGCCCGGGTTGACGTGCACGTGCCGGCCGGTCCGCACATGGGTGGTCGCCGTCGCACCCGCCTGCACCACCGCACCCGGGCCGAAGACGACATCGGCACCGACGACGGCCGAGGGGTCGACGAGGACGACCGCCGACTCGGGTGGACAGCCGGCGGCGGCCAGAGCCCGGTCGATGCGCGCCCGCGACGAGGGATCACCCACGGCGATCACATGGGGGGTGCCGGGGACGAGCTCGCCGACGTGACCGATCACCTCCACCCCGAGCCGGGCCAGGGCGGCGGCCGTGTCGTCGTCGAGGCCCGGACCGCCGGGACCGACGGCGTCGTCGAGGAACCCGGCGCACGACCAGCGAGGGTCGAGACGGGCCAGGGCGGCCAGCACGGCGTGGGTCTCGCGTCCCTGTCCGCCCGCGCCGATGATGGTGACGGGACCGGGAACGGGGGGTGGGCCGGGCACGGCGGCGATCATGGCATGTCGACGCGAGGGCGTGCTCTCGTTCCCCGCTGGTTCGCTGTGGGCCGGAACCGCTCAGACGAGAACCGCTCAGACGAGAACCGGTCAGACGAGAACGGGCTCGGGCCGGACCGGCACCGGCTCGGACCGCACCGGCACCGGCTCGGGCCGGACCGGCGCGGCCGCGGGCGGGCCGGCGAGCGCGGCGACGGGGTGGCGCGGCGCCGGCTCGGGGGCCGCCAGGGGGTCGGGCACGCTCGTGGCCTCGACCCCGTGGCCGGTCGCGACCACCATCAGGGTCCGGGCCAGGATGGCCAGATCCCGCCTGATCGACTGGGTCTCGACATAGCGCAGATCCCATTCGATGCGCTCCGCCCACGTCAAGGCGTTGCGACCCCGCACCTGGGCCAGGCCCGTGAGACCGGGACGCACGGCCAGGCGACCCCGTTGACGCCGGTCCCAGCGCTCGGCCTGGTAGGCGAGGGTGGGGCGGGGACCGACGATGCTCATCTCGCCCCGCACCACGTTCCACAGCTGGGGGAGCTCGTCGAGGGAGCTCCGCCGCAGGAGACGCCCGACCGGCGTGATGCGGTCGTCGAAGTCCACCAGGGGGTTGTCGCCGTCGACCATGGTCCGGAACTTGAGGATCCGGAAGCGACGGCCGTCGCGGCCCACCCTCTCCTGGCGGAACAGCACGGGTCCCGGCGACGAGCAGCGCACCGCCACGGCGACGAGGGCGCACACGATCAGGACGGGGACGGCGACCAGGGCGACGACGGCCAGATCGAAGAGACGCTTGCCCCGGTAGGGCGCCCGGGGTGGACGGGGGGCGAGCATCAGATCACCGTCCTCATCCAGTCGACGGTCGCCTTGAGACCGATCTCGAGGGGCACGGGCTCGATGTCGGGAAACAGGGTCCGCACCCGCGTGTCGTCGGCCTGGGAGTGGGGGACGTCGCCGGCGCGGGGCGGGCGGTGCTCGACGGTGATGTCGCCGACGAGCTCGCCCAGCATCCCGATGACCGTGAGCAGGTCCGTGCGGGTCCCGTAGGCGAGGTTCACCGGCTCGTCGGAGGTGACCCGCCGGCTCACGGCGTCGACGATGACGGCGCACACCGTGTCGACGAAGGTGAAGTCACGACTCTGGGTGCCGTCCCCGTCGAGGGGCAGGGGGCGTCCCCGCAGGGCGGCGTCGACGAAGGCGGGGATGACGGCGGCGTAGGCGTGACCGGCGGCCTGGAGGGGGCCGAAGACGTTGAAGAATCGGAAGGCGAGGGTGGGCAGGCCGAAGCTGTGCTGGTAGGCGAGGGTGTAGGCCTCGGTGGCGAGCTTGGAGGCGGCGTAGGGGCTGACGGGACGGGTGGCCAGCCCCTCGTGCTTGGGCAGGGTCGGGTTGGCGCCGTAGACCGACGACGAGCCGGCGACGACGACGTGGCGGGCCCCGTCGCGGCGCGCCGCCTCCAGCACGTTGACGGTGCCGGTGGCGTTGGCCAGGTGGCTGGCGACGGGGTCGGCGAGGGAGCGGGGGACCGAGGGCCGGGCGGCGAGGTGGACCACGGCGTCGGCCGGTCCGATGACCCGGTCGAGGAGGGCGGGATCGAGGATCGAGCCCACCACCAGCTCGGCGTCTGTTCCGTCGAGGTTGGCGGCGTCGCCGGTCGACAGGTCGTCGAGGGCGACGGCCCGGTGGCCGGCCAGTTCGAGGTGGCGGCAGAGGTTGGCTCCGATGAAGCCGGCGCCGCCGGTGACGACCACCTGCATGGTCACGACCTCCGTACTCGTCGATCACGGACCGGCGACCCCGACGGCCACCGGCGTGGTGCCCTGTCGGTCCGGTGACGGTGGTCGTGAGGGA
>RFFY01000102.1 GCA_003697065.1 Actinomyces sp.
ACCGCGAGCGGAACTACGGTGGCCGCGGTCGGTTCGTCGCCCCCGACGACCGGTCGTTCGTCGACGAAGGAAGGGCTCGCATGGCACAGACCATCTCGAGGCCCGGGTCGACGGAGCGGGTCCGCCCGCTGCGCCGCCGGAGCCGCCCCCTGCCGTGGCCGCTGAGTCTGTACCGGACCGCGGTCGGCAAGAAGTACGTCATGGCCCTCACCGGCATCGGTCTGCTGGGGTTCGTGATCGTCCACATGATCGGCAACCTCCACCTCTACGAGGGCCCGACCCAGATCGCCGAATACGCCGAAGGCCTCCGCAGCCTCGGTGGCGACCTCGTCCCCCGCACCCTGTTGTTGTGGGTGCTGCGCGTCGGGCTCATCGTCTTGTTCGTCCTGCACATCCACAGCGCCTACACCCTCAAGGAGATGAGCCGGAAGGCCAGCCCCTCGGCGGGCTTCATGAGCGGCCAGAAGCGCTACGCCGGCGGTCAGAACTTCGTCGCCGCCAACTACGCCAGCCGCACCATGCGCTGGACCGGTCCCATCATCGGCCTGTACCTGCTCTTCCACCTGGCCGACCTGACCTGGGGCTGGTGGCTCGGCGACGACTACGTCCGCGGCGACGTCTACCACAACGTCGCCGAGTCGATGTCGTCGCTGCCCGTGGCCGCCATCTACGTCGTCGCCAACGTGGCCCTCGCCGTGCACATCTTCCACGGGGCCTGGTCCCTGTTCCAGAGCCTCGGAATCAACAACCCCCGCTACAACGCAGCCCGGCGCGGCCTCGCCGTCGCCTTGAGCGCCCTCATCCTGGTCGGGAACCTCAGCTTCCCGATCATGGTCCAGGCCGGCCTCATCGACGAGGACGGCCGCACCACCCCCGTCGGTGAACCCTTCGCCCACCAGGAGGCCCTGCCGTGATCAGCCTCGACGCCAAGATCCCCGACGGGCCCCTGGCCGACAAGTGGGACAACCACCGCTTCTCGATCAAGCTCGTCAACCCCAACAACAAGCGCAAGTTCACCATCATCGTGGTGGGCACGGGCCTGGCCGGCGCGTCGGCCGCCGCCACCTTCGCCGAGCTCGGCTACAACGTGAAGGTCTTCACCTACCACGACTCGCCCCGCCGGGCGCACTCGATCGCCGCCCAGGGCGGGATCAACGCGGCGAAGAACTACCACAACGACGGCGACAGCATCTTCCGCCTCTTCTACGACACCATCAAGGGCGGCGACTACCGCTCGCGGGAGGGCAACGTCTACCGCCTGGCCCAGGTGTCGCTGAACATCATCGACCAGTGCACCGCCCAGGGCGTCCCCTTCGCCCGTGAGTACAGCGGCCTGCTGGCCAACCGCTCCTTCGGGGGCGCCCAGGTGAGCCGGACCTTCTACGCCCGGGGCCAGACCGGCCAGCAGCTCCTGCTCGGCGCCTACCAGGCCCTCGCCCGCCAGATCGCCTCGGGTCAGGTCGAGCTGCACAACCGCAGCGACGTCCTCGACATCGTGGTCAAAGACGGCGTCGCCTGCGGCATCGTCGCCCGCGACATGCTCACCGGCGAGATCACACCCCACAGCGCCCACGCCGTGGTTCTCGCCACCGGCGGCTACGCCAACGTCTTCTACCTGTCGACCAACGCCAAGGCGTCCAACGTCACCGCCGCCTGGCGGGCCCACCGCAAGGGGGCGGCCTTCGCCAACCCCTGCTACACCCAGATCCACCCCACCTGCATCCCCGCCAGCGACGAGTTCCAGTCGAAGCTGACCCTGATGTCGGAGTCGCTGCGCAACGACGGCCGCATCTGGGTGCCCCGCAACCCCGACGAGACCCGACCGCCGGGCGAGATCCCCGAAGAGGACCGCTACTACTACCTCGAGGAGCGCTATCCGGCCTTCGGCAACCTCGTGCCCCGCGACGTGGCGTCACGCAACGCCAAGAACGTCGTCGACCAGGGCCTCGGGGTCGGTCCCCTCAAGAACGGGGTGTACCTCGACTTCGCCGATGCCATCGCCCGCCTCGGGGTCGACACCATCCG
Source organism: Actinomyces sp. (assembly GCA_003697065.1). Lineage (GTDB taxonomy): Bacteria > Actinomycetota > Acidimicrobiia > Acidimicrobiales > Aldehydirespiratoraceae > J010. The sequence continues at coordinate 2,026 of RFFY01000102.1, forward strand.
GGAGCGCTACGGGAACCTCTTCGACATGTACGAGCGCATCACCGGCGAGAACCCCTACGAGGTGCCGATGCGCATCTACCCCGCCAGCCACTACACGATGGGCGGTCTGTGGGTCGACTACAACCTCATGACCACCGTCCCGGGTCTCTACGCCGCCGGCGAGGCGAACTTCTCCGACCACGGGGCCAACCGTCTCGGCGCCTCGGCCCTGATGCAGGGTCTCGCCGACGGCTACTTCGTGCTGCCCTACACCATCGGCGACTACCTCTCGGGCCTGCTGGGCCAGGCACCGGTTCCCACCGACGACCCCGTCTTCACCGACGCCGTGGCCACCGCCACCGATCGCACCCGCATGTGGCTGTCGATCAAGGGCACCCACACCCCCGACCACTTCCACCGCGAGCTGGGCAAGATCGTCTGGGAGTACTGCGGCATGGCCCGCAACAAGGCCGGTCTCGAAAAGGCGCTCTCGGAGATCCCCGCCCTGCGCGAGGAGTTCCGCAAGGACGTCCGAGTGCTCGGCGGCGCCGACCACGTCAACCAGGCCCTCGAGAAGGTGAACCGGGTCGACGACTTCATGGAGCTGGCCGAGCTCATGGTGCGCGACGCCCTGCACCGCGAGGAGTCCTGCGGCGCCCACTTCCGCGAGGAGCACCAGACCCCCGACGGTGAGGCCCTCCGCGACGACGAGCACTTCGCCTACGTCGCCGCCTGGGAGTGGAAGGGCCCCGACACCCCCCAGGAGCTCCACAAAGAGCCCCTCGTGTTCGAGAACGTCGCGCTCACCCAGCGCAGCTACAAGTAGGAGCCGCCGTGACGACCAGAATCGACCTCACCCTGCGCGTGTGGCGCCAGGCGGGCCCCGACGCCCCCGGTGCCTTCGTCGAGATCCCGGCTCCGGGCATCCCCACCGACGCCTCCTTCCTCGAGATGCTCGACATCGTCAACGAGCGTCTGGTCGAGGCAGGCGAGGAGCCCATCGTGTTCGAGCACGACTGCCGGGAGGGCATCTGCGGGAGCTGCGGGATGGTGATCGACGGGGTACCCCACGGCCCCGAGAGGGCCACCGCCACCTGCCAGCTCCACATGCGGAAGTTCGCCGACGGCGACACCATCACCGTCGAGCCCTTCCGGGCGACCTCGTTCCCGATCATCCGCGACCTCATGGTCGACCGGCGGGCCTTCGACCGGATCATCGAGGCGGGGGGCTACATCAGCGCCTACACCGGCGGCGCCCCCGACGCCAACGAGATCCTCGTCCCCAAGGAGGTCGCCGACTTCGCCATGGACGCCGCCGCCTGCATCGGCTGCGGCGCCTGCGTGGCGGCCTGCCCCAACTCGGCCGCCCAGCTGTTCACGGCCGCCAAGATCACCCACCTCAACGTCCTGCCCCAGGGGCAACCCGAGCGGTGGCAGAGGGTCGAGGCCATGGTCGAGACGATGGAGGAGTTCTTCGGCTCGTGCACCAACCACGGTGAGTGCACCGCGGCCTGCCCCAAGGAGATCCCCCTCGACGTCATCGCCCTGATGAACCGCGACTACGTCCGGGCCACGATCAAGAACCGCCGTCTCGCCGCCGCCGACTGAGACGCCGGTGGCCGGGCGGGCGCTCGCCCCCGCCTCGCCACCGCCCGGGGCCACCGCCCGAGCGCCGACAGGGCCGGGTGGCCGCCACCCGGGGTGAGGGGTCTTGACCTCGGGGCCCGACGGCGCGACAGTGACGGCAGTCACAGCAACCAGGGCCGCCGGGTCGCACCGGGGTCCGTTCCCGGCCGGTGGTCCGTGACCCACGGGAGGTGGTGCATGCCCACGGCGGTCGAGCCCGACGAGAGGGCCCCGCCCGCCACCTGAGAGTCGTCACGGCCGCCGAGGCCGCTCCCACAGGCTTCTCGCACCCGTCGCGCCCCGAGGCGCCCGGAGAAGCGCCAGCGAGAGACGGGACTCCGGCGATGTCCGTGACCAACCCGTGACGACGAGGCGCCCCACCTGCCCCGGGGCGCCTCGTCGCGCGTCCGGACTCCGTCGAGGCCCCCCGCCGAACCCCTCCGCCATCACACGTCACCGCCATCACACGTCGCGCCTGCCCGCGATGCCACACCCGTTCTCGTCCGGACTATCGTCCGGCGCCGGAGCCAACCCGACCCGACGGCCGACCGGCCCGTACCACGGCCCGGGGACGGGTTGACGTACCACCCGCAGTCGACGACGACACGAGGAGGTGCCGGTGTCCGATCCATCCCCCGAACCCGTCCGCGCGCGGCCTCACGGCCGCTCCCGTCCGGCCCTGTGGGCCCTGGTCCTGGCCCTGTCGGCCCTGGTCCCCCTCGTGGGGCCCGCCGCCGGCGCCCAGACCGCCTCGAGCGACGCCCAGGTCCTGTTGACGGCCCGCTACCCGGCCGTGGTGGTCCAGCCCGGCTCCACCATCAAGCTCGACCTCGAGGCCCACGCCCCCACCACCCAGCCCGTCCAGCTCGCCGTCGACGGGGTACCCGACGGGTGGCGGACCGTGCTGCGGGGCGGCGGCTTCGTCATCACCGGGGTCACCGCCGGCCCCGACACGACGGGACGGGCCCAGCTCGAGATCACCGTCCCCGTCGACGCCCGACCCGGCACCTACGAGATCGGGGTGACCGAGACCGCTGTCCAGGGCAGCTACCGCCTGCCCCTCCAGATCACCGTCCAGGAGCAGGTCGACTCCGGCATCACCGTCAGCGCCGACTTCCCCTCCCTGACCGGTGGACCCGAGGACACCTTCACCTACACCCTGACCGTCACCAACAACACACCCGAGTCCCAGACCTTCACCTTCACCCCGTCGGGTCCCCAGGGCTGGGACGTGACGGCATCCCCCACGGCCGAGCAGAGGGCCAACACCGTCACCATCGACGCCGGTGACGACGAGCGGATCCGGGTCCGGGCCACCCCGGCGGCGTCGACCCCGGCCGGCACCTACGACATCGTCGTCGACGTCGTGTCCGACGCCGGCGCCCGGGGTTCCATCACCCTGCAGGCCGAGATCCAGGGCACCCCGAGCCTCCAGCTCGCCACCGCCGACGGGCGTCTCAACGCCAAGGGCAAGGCCGGCGACGTCACCGACCTGACCTTCATCGTGGCCAACACCGGCACCGCTCCCATGACCGACGTCAACTTCGTCGCCACCCCGCCCCGTGACTGGACGGTGACCTTCGAGCCCCAGAAGCTCGACGTGGTGAACCCCGGCGACACGGCCCAGGTCGTCGCCCACATCGAACCGGCCACCGACGCCCTGGCCGGCGACTACGCCATCACGGTGCGCGCCAGCGCCGGCACCGAGTCCGAGACCGCCGACATCCGCTTCACCGTCGAGACGGGAACCGGCGTGGCCCTGGCCGCCGCCGCGGTCGTGGTGGTGGCCCTCGCCGTCCTGTTCGGCGCCTACCGTCGCTTCGGGCGGAGGTGAGCCCCGTGGCCGCACCGGTCACCGGCCCGGCGCGGGTCGCCGGCGGCGCCCCAGGCGCCGATCCGGTCATCGAGACCGTCGGTCTGACCAAGCACTACGGCCCGACGGTGGCGGTCGACCATCTCGACCTCACCGTCCGCCGGGGTGAGATCTTCGGCCTGCTGGGACCCAACGGAGCCGGCAAGACCACCACCATCCTGATGCTGCTCGGGCTGACCGAGCCCACCGCCGGCCACGCCCGGGTGCTGGGCCTCGACCCCACCCGCGCTCCTCTGGAGGTGAAGCGGCGGGTCGGGTACCTGCCCGACGACGTGGGCTTCTACGGGGAACTGACGGGGCGCCAGAACCTCGGCTACACCGCCCGTCTCAACCGCATCCCCGACGCCGAGGCGGCGGCCCGGATCGACGATCTCCTCGAGGAGGTCGGTCTGACCGACGCCGCCGACCGGCCCGTCGAGGGCTACTCGCGGGGCATGCGCCAGCGTCTCGGGCTGGCCGACGCCCTGGTGAAGGACCCCGAGGTGCTCATCCTCGACGAGCCCACCGTGAACATCGATCCCGAGGGCGTGCGGGAGATCCTCGCTCTGGTCCAGAGCCGCCGCGATGCCGGCCTGACCGTGCTGTTGTCGTCCCACCTGCTCCACCAGGTCGAGCAGACCTGCGACCGGCTCGGCATCTTCTTGTCGGGGCGCCTCGTGGCCTGCGGCACGGTCGACGAACTCACCGGCGGCGGCACGGGCGAGTGGACCATCGAGATCGCCACCGAGGGTGCCCCCGACCGGGTGGCCGAGGTACTCGGCGGGGTGGCGGGGGTACGCGGCGTGGAGCGCACGGGACGACGTTGGATCGTCACCGCCACCCACGACGTCCGGGCCGCCGCTGCCCGGGCCCTGGTCGACGCCGGGGTCGACGTGCTCGAGATCGTCCACCACCGCAGCGACCTCGACGACGTCTACCACCGCTGGTTCGGCGGGGACCACGACACCGGAGCCGACGGGGAGGTGACAGCGTGAACACCACCATCGACACCGTGCCGACCGACGCCGCACCGCCCGACACCGCACCGGGCGCCACCCGCCGGGTGTCGGGTGCCGGGTGGCGCATCGTCGCCCGCCGCGACATGGCCGGTCATCTCCACTCGGTGCGCTTCGGCATCCTCGTCGGGCTGGTCGTGCTGGCCGGCCTGGCGGCCGTCAACGCCGCCGCCGGCTCCCTGCGCGACGCCACCGAGGCCGCCAGCTCCACGCCCTCGGCGTTCCTGCTCATCTTCACCCTGTCACCGGATCGGATACCGAGCTTCGTCGACTTCTTCTCGATCCTGGGCCCCCTGCTGGGAATCGCCTTCGGCTTCGACGCCATCGTCGGTGAACGCAGCCAACGCACCCTGCCCCGCCTCGTCAGCCAGCCCATCCACCGCGACGACGTCATCGTCGGCAAGTTCGTCGCCGGTCTGGCGACCATCTCGCTGGTCACCGTCGTCGTCACCGCCGTCGTGGTGGCCTACGGCATGTGGCGGGTGGGCCGGGCCCCCGACGGGGAGGAGCTGACGCGTATCGTCGCCGTCGTCCTCGTCAGCATCGTCTACGTCGGCCTGTGGCTGGGCGTGTCCGTGCTGGCCTCGGTGCTCACCCGGCGGGCCGCCACGGCGGCCCTGGCGACGCTGGCGTTGTGGCTGGTGTTCACCTTGTTCTTCCCCCTCATCGCCGGGGTGGCGGCCGATGCCGTGAGCCCGGTCGACGACAACGACCCGGTCACCGTCGTCGACAACGCCCGCACCGAGCTGCGGATCCGGCGCCTGTCGCCCGACCAGCTCTACGACGAGGCCACCGGCGTCCTGCTGAACCCCGAGCAGCAGACCACCGGCATCGTCGTGGTCCGCGCCGACAGCCGGTCCCTGCCGAGCATCCTCGGTCTGCGCGAGAGCCTGGTGCTGGCCTGGTGGCAGCTCTTCGCCCTGGTGGCGCTCACCATCGTCACCTTCGTGGCCGCCTCGGTGCTCTTCCTCCGCCAGGAGATCAGAGCCTGACCCATCCCTCCCCCCTTTGCGTTCTGGCGCCCGTATCGACCGCCCGGCGGGCGCCTGCGGCGCCAGAACGCAGGGGGTGGGGGGGGTGGGGGGGATCAGAGGGTGTCGGCGGCGGCGAGGTGGGCGAGGATCACCGGGACGAGATCGGGGGCGGCGGCGTCGGGCAGCTCGTGCCCGAGGCCCTCGACCACCACCAACCGGGCGCCGGCGATACGTGAGGCCAGGGCCCGGGCGTGATCCAGTGGGAAGAGCGGATCGGCGTCGCCGTGGATGACGAGGGTCGACGCCTCCACGGCGGCCAGGGCGTCGAGGCGACTCGACGACTCGGTGGCGACGATCCCGTGCGCCGACCCGCTTTCGCCGGTGGCGCCGAGGGCGAGGTCGCGGCGGGCCCGCTCCCGCTCGGCCTCGAGGTCGACGGGGTACCTCGTCCCGGCGAACAGGGCCCGACGCCGCACCGCGCGCTCCACCGCCTCGGCGGGGGTCGCCGGCGGCGCCAGGAGGTGGAGACGGGCCAACTCGGCGACCAGGGCGGCGTCGGGTTCGCTGAGTCGGGGATCGGGCCCGGGGGTCGTGGAGACGAGGGTGAGGCTGCGCACCCGGTCGGGACGGTCGAGGGCGACCCGTTGGACGACCATTCCACCCAGGGCGCGACCCACCAGATGGGCCGTGGCGAGGCCCAGGACGTCGAGCAGTCCGACCAGGTCACCGGCGAGCTCGCCGAGACCGTCGGCGCCGAGCGTGCCCGACGAGCGGCCGCTGCCACGCTGGTCGTAGCGCACGACCCGGTGACCGGCGGCCACCAGGGGTTCGACCCAGGCCCGGCTCCAGTGGTGCGCCCCTTCGGCGGCCCCGGCGACGAGCACCACCGGTGAGCCCGCCGACGGCCCCTCGTCGTGGACCCACACCTCGATCTCGCCGACCCTCGTCCACGCCACGTGGCCATGATGCCCGCGTCCGGGCGGTCCGGGCCTGCCACGCTCCCGACCCGGGCCACCGGTACCCTCGACCCCCGTGACCGACTCCCCCGCCACCGACAC
>RFFY01000640.1 GCA_003697065.1 Actinomyces sp.
CCCCTGCGTTCTGGCGCCGTGAGGCGCGGCGCGGCGGTCGTAGGCGGAGCCAGAACGGGAGGAAGAGGAGGGAGGGAGGGGCGTGACAGACTGGCGCCCATGTTGCATCCGGCCGAGACGCGCACCGCCCCCGAGGGCATGGTCGCCACCGTCGACCACCTCGCCACCGCCGTCGGGGTCGACCTGCTGCGGCATGGTGGCTCGGCGGCCGACGCCGCCGTGGGCGCCAACGCCGTCCTCGCCGTCGTCGCCCCCCACATGTGCGGGATGGGCGGTGACGCCTGGGCCCTCGTGTACACGGGCGGCGCCACACCCGAGGCCCTCGATGCCTCGGGCTTCGCCGGCTCGGGTGCCGATCCCGATCGCCGCCGGGCCGAGGGCCTCGACCGCATCCCCCTGAAGGGCCACGTGGCCGCGGTGACCGTACCCGGCGCCGTCGACGGGTGGCTGGCCCTGCACGAGCGCCACGGTCGCCTCCCCCTCGGCGAGGTCCTCGCCGAGGCCATCCGCTTCGCCACCCACGGCTTCCCCGCGTCCCCCCTGCTGGCGGCGTCGGCGCCCCTCGTGGCCCGGGTCGAGAACAACACCGACATCCCGGGGGGGCTGCGACCCGGCGAGACCGTCCGGCGTCCCGGCTCGGCCCGGGCCCTCGCCGCTCTGGTCGAGCACGGGCGGGCCGGCTTCTACGGTGGCGAGTTCGGCGAGGGCCTCCTCGCCCTCGGCGACGGCGAGTTCGCCCCCGACGACCTCGAACGCCCCATCGCCCGCTGGGTCGATCCCCTCGACGTCACCGCCTGGGGACACCGGATCTGGACCGTTCCCCCCACCTCCCAGGGCTACCTCATCTGCGCGGCCGCCTGGATGCTCGACCAGATGCTCGTGCCCGACGATCCCGACGACCCCCTGTGGGCCCACCTCCTGGCCGAGGCGGCGGCCGCCGCCGCCCACGACCGCACCAGCGTCCTCTACGACGGGGCCGACGGCCGCGCCCTGCTCGACCCCCGGCGTCTCGTCCCCCGTCACCTCGCCATCGATCCCGAGCGGGCCGCCCACCTCGACGTCCCGCCCCTCACCGGCGACACCACCTACCTCTGCGCCGTCGACGGCGACGGCATGGGTGTCTCCCTCATCAACTCCAACGCCAGCGGCTTCGGTGCCCACCTCGTGGCCGGCACCAGCGGCATCTTCGTGCACGACCGCGGGATCGGTTTCAACCTGGTGCCCGGCCATCCCGCCGAGTACGGGCCCGGCCGCCGCCCGCCCCACACCCTGTCCCCGGCCCTGGTCACCCACCCCGACGGGTCCCTGCGGGCCGTGCTCGGCACCATGGGCGGCGACGCCCAGCCCCAGATCGTCCTCCAGCTCCTCGCCCGCCTCCTCGCCGCCGGCCAGGACCCTGGCCGGGCGATCGGCGCCGG
>RFFY01000641.1 GCA_003697065.1 Actinomyces sp.
CGCATCCTCGTCACCGACGGCGACCCCGACGGCGTCCGGGTCATCGACAAGTCGAACTGGACCGGCAAGGGGATCGTGTTCCCACGGAGCCTGCTCGGCGCGGCCAAGGCCCAGGGCCTCCAAGCCCCGGGTGTCTACATCCTGATCGGCCAGGACGACTCGAAGGCCGGCGAGGCCACCATCTACGTCGGCCAGGCCGAGGACGTGGCGAAGCGCCTCACCCAGCACCTCCGTGACGACGACAAGGACTTCTGGTCCGAGACGGTGGCGTTCGTCTCGTCGGGCGAACCGCTCAACCGAGCCCACATCTCCTACCTCGAGTCCAAGCTCGTCGCCCTCGCCCACGCCGCCAAGCGGGCCACCGTCGTCAACGCCAACCAGCCCGGCGAGCCGGCGATGTCGGCCGCCGACCGGGCCGAAGCCGACGGCTTCCTCGCCGAGCTCCTCAACATCCTCCCGGCGATCGGTGTCGACCACTTCACCACCGCCCCACCGCGGGCGACCGAGACGCGCGAATACGTCCTCGCCGAGCGCGGCGCGAGCGGTCGCGGCCACGAGCTGCCCGAGGGCTTCCTCGTGCTCGCCGGAGCCCGGGCCAGGAAGGACCACACCCCATCGGCCCCCGACAATGTGACGGCGCTCCGCGCCGCCCTCGTCGCCGACGGCTCGCTCCGCGACGAGGGCGATCACCTCGTGCTCACCACCGACACCTTGTTCCGATCGCCATCGCTCGCCGCGGCCGTGCTCGTGGGCGGCTCCATCAACGGCCGGGAGGCCTGGAAGGACGAAGAGGGCGTCACCCTCAAACAACGCCAGCTCGAGGGGGCGGAACGATGACGGGTCCCACCGAGGCCGGATTCGAGGAGGCGATCTGCAACTCGCTGGTCGATGCCGGCGGTTACCTGGCCCCGGTCAAGGTCGGCAACGCCCAGGGCGAACCCCGTGACCTCGACGCCTCGACGGGCATCGATACCGCCGAATTGTTCGCCTTCATCGGCGCCACCCAACCCGAGGAGTGGGAGAAGGTCCGCAGGACCCACGCCACCGCCGACGACGCCCAGCGGGCCTTCGTCGAGCGCCTGGCCAAGGAGCTCGACAGGCGCGGCACGGTCGACGTGCTGCGCCACGGGATCACCTACGCCGGGCATGAGAAGGCCGAGCTCCGCCTCGCCTACTTCCGGCCGGCGTCGGGGCTCAACCCGGTCCTCGAGCAGCGCTACCGGGCCAACCGGCTCACGGTCATGCGCCAGGTCCCCTACGAGGCGGGGTCGAACAAGACCCTCGACCTGGCGTTGTTCGTCAACGGGATCCCGGTCGCCACAGCGGAGCTGAAGACACCGCTGTCCGGCCAGACCTTCCGCGACGCCATCGAGCAGTACCGCCGCGACCGCGATCCGAAAGCCCCCCTTCTGCGACGGGCGGTCGTGCACTTCGCCGTCGACACCGAGCAGGTCTTCATGACCACCCGGCTCGCCGGCGACAAGACGGCGTTCATCCCCTTCAACCGCGGCCACCACCAGGGAGCCGGCAACCCACCCCGCGACGGCTACCGCACCGGCTACCTCTGGGAGGAGGTCTGGCAGCGCGACGCCTGGCTCGACCTGCTGGCCCGCTTCGTCCACACCGACCACGACACCGGCACCACCATCTTCCCCCGCTTCCACCAGTGGGATGCCGTGTTGCGCCTCGAGGCCGACGCCCGCGAGCACGGCGCCGGACACTCGTATCTGGTGCAGCATTCGGCCGGATCGGGCAAATCCAACACGATCGCCTGGCTCGCCCACCGCTTGTCGTCGCTCCACGCCGGCGACGACAAGGTGTTCGACAAGGTCGTGGTGATCACGGACCGGCTCGTCCTCGACCGCCAGCTCCAGGACACCATCTACCAGTTCGAACACGCCCACGGCGTGGTCGAGAAGATCGATCAGGACAGCAGACAACTCGCTGACGCGCTCGCCGGTGAGCGGGCCCGCATCATCATCACCACCCTGCACAAGGTCCCGTTCGTGATGCGTCACGTCGCGGAGCTGAAG
>RFFY01000642.1 GCA_003697065.1 Actinomyces sp.
GAGCGCTACGGCGACGTCATCGACGCCGCACCCCGCCTCGCCGGCCGCCTGCGCAAGCTCGATCGTCGCCTCCAGCGCATCGAACGCCTGGTCGAACTGGCCGACACGACCGCCAGCGGCTCGTTCCGCTCCCCCGAGGCCACCCGGGTGGTCCTGCACCGCCTGGCCTGCGAGCTGCGCTCCCTCGCCCACTGCCAGCACCGGGCGGTGATGGACTCGGTGGCGGTCGATCTGGGCGGTCCGGGCTGAGCAGCGCTCACCCACCGAAGATCTCTCCGGCGTTGACCAGCAGTTCCTGGCCGGTGACCATGCGCGCCCGGTCCGACAGGAGCCACACGACCGCCTCGGCCACGTCGTCGTCACGGGGGATTTCGCCGAGGGCCATCCGGGAGGCGATCTCGTCGCGGACCGCCTCGGGTGTGACCCCGCGCTCGGCGGCCTGCCATGCGCAGTAGAGCTCGACGTTGGGTCCCCACATCCAGGTGGCGATGACGGTGTTGACGCGGATGCCCTGGGGCCCGAGCTCGCGGGCCAGGGAGCGCTGGGCGGCCAGCAGGGCGCCCTTGGAGGCGGCGTAGGCGACCTGGAACATCTCTTCCGCGGGCCGCAGGGACGACTGGGAGCCGATGAACACGACCGAGCCCCCGCCGGCGGCCGCCAGGTGGGGGCGGGCGGCCGAGACGAGATGCATGGCCCCGATCACGTTGACCCGGTGGGTGGCGGCCCAGGCGGCATCGTCGGTGTCGTCGAGCCCACCCATGACGTTGTCGAGGGCGGCGACGTCGACGAGACCGTGGAGGGCGCCGAAGCGCTCGACGGCGGCGGCCGCCACCCGCCGGCACGCCTCGGCGTCGGTGACATCGGCAGGCGCGACGAGCACCCGTTCCCCGTCGGGATCGAGCTCCGCCATGCGCGCGGCGAGGCGTTCACCGTCGCGGGCGCTCGCCACCACCCGCGCCCCGTCCCGCAGGGCGGCCTGCACGCACGCACCCCCCAGACCGGGCCCCACCCCGGCGACCCACACGACCTTGTCATCGAGGAGGGGCCGGGGGTCGTCGAGGAGGGGCCGAGGGTCGTCGAGGAGGGGCCGGGGCGTCGCGGCCACGCGGGCCGCGGCCCGGGGGTCGTCGGCGCCGGGTGTCTCCGGTGTCGTCACGTCACGTCACTCCCCTCTCCGCCGGCGGCGGGCCGCCCCACGCTGTCAGCGCCGGACCGGGGCGGTCCAGTCGACGGGCAGGGGCTCGTCGGCGCACGAGGTGTCGAGGGTGCGCAGGGGATCGGCGACGAACTCGTCGACGAGACGGCCGGCGCACTCGTCGACCGCCCAGATCCCGTGGCCCCGCCCGTCGCGCACGATGCCCGTGACCCGCTCGAGGGTGGCGGCGACGTGTTCGGCGTACGAGGGCGGGGTGATGGGGTCGAAGCGGCCGGTGAGGGTCAGCACCGGGAGGTCCGACGCGACCGGCTCCGACGGGGACGCCGGCGTGGCGGGCGGCGGATCGACCCAGTCGCCGCAGATGTCCGCCAGGGGCACGGCCGCGACGGCCCGGGCGAAGGCCGACACGTCGGTGGGCAGGGGTCCGGCGAGGGGGAGGCGGTCGCGGCACTGCACGGCGAAGTAGGTGCCCTCGTCGTTGGAGATGACCGAGGAGGCCGTCACCTCCACGCTGATGCGGGCGAACCAGCGGGCGGTGGCGTCGTCGGCGGCGTCGAGCCCGGCGAGGACCCCGGGGACGAAGCGCAGGAGGCGCTCGTCGTAGAAGAAGCGGAACACCGACACGGCCAGGCCCGTGCCGTCGAAGACCACCTCGACCGGGGTCCCCAGGCTCGTCTCGTCGGCACCGAGCTCGACGCGGACCGGGTCGGCGTCGAAGCGGGCCATGAGGGCGGCCACGGTGGCGTCGACGTCGGAGATGAGGGCCCGGCACGAGTCGTCGGCGGCGCAGGCGGTGTCGAGCTCGGCCAGGGCCCGGTCGGCCGAGCGGGCCAAACCGGCGTCGACGTCGATGTCGGGTGGGTAGACCCCGTCGAGAACGGCCCCGACCAGTCCCTCGGGGGCCCGCCGGAGGACCTCCAGGGCGATGGTCGTGCCGTAGCTCACCCCGTAGACGGCCCAGCGGGGGTGGCCGAGGGCGGCCATGACGGCCACGACGTCGGCGGCGTGGTGGGCGGTGTCGGTGTGGTCGATGAGCGAAGCGGTGTCGGGCCCGGAGCGCAGGCGCGCCGCACACTCGGCGTAGGCCCCGTACTCGAGCTCGAGGGCCTCGTCGGAGGTGAGCCCGAAGAGGGCGACGAGACGGTCGTCGAGTTCGACGCAGTCGGTGTCGGGGCCGGCGAAGCCCGTCCCCCGCTGGTCGACGAAGATCTGGGGGAAGTCGCGGCGGGGGAAGAAGGCGGCGAGCTCGGTGCTGGCACCACCCGGCCCGCCCTGGAGCACGACCAGAGGCGTCGTGCGGGCCGGGTCGGCACCGGCCCGGGTGGCGATCGAGATACGGGTCGTGGGCCCTGTCGGATCGTCGGGGTCGAGGGGCACGGTGGCGATCCCGCAGGCCAGATCGGCGGCGACGAGGGGATCGGGGCAGTCGACCTGCTCGACGAGGGCGGCCCCCGGCGCCGTGCCGTCGGCGGTGACGGCGGGCGTGCCGGCGGACCCCGACCCGTCGTCGGCCGGGGTCGCCGCCGTCACCAGGGGCGGCGCCTCGACCGTGTCGGTCCCGGTCCCGCAGGAGGCGGCGAGCAGGCCGACCGCGACGAGCCACGCCGCGGCACGCCGCCCCACCGCCGGGCCGGTCACCAGAGCTCGTCGGTGTAGGTGTCGGTGCCGACCACGGTGGGGATGAAGGGGGCGGCGAAGACGACCCGTCCCTTGCCGGCCGCCTCGAGCTCGGCGGCGTGGTGGCGGACCCGGTCCCAGAAGGTCGACGGGTCGGCCTCGCTGAAGAAGAGCTGCACCTGGCGCTCGGGCGGCCCGGGCGGGGTCCCGAGATCCATGGGGGCCTTCTCGGTCTGGCCGCCGACGGGGTCGATGTAACGCCACGACACCATGCTGGCCAACGGGGAGTCGTTCATGAGCGCGGGCAGGGCGACCTGGCGCTGGTGGGCGTCGAGCTCCTCGGTGCTCACCCCGTCGACGGGATCGACGGCGAGGACCACCAGGCC